>NZ_JBKGHJ010000602.1:0-4432 GCF_046520365.1 Corallococcus sp. 4LFB | reverse complement strand
GCCGCGCACGCGCACCGACGAGCGGGCGTGCAGCTCCAGCACGCGCTGGAGGTCGGCGCGCGACGGACGGGCCTCCGCGCCGGCCCGCGTGGGCAGGGCCAGGAGGAAAGAGAGGAGGGCGGGGATGAGGACGAGCGGGCGGAACATCTTCGCGCCCGCGAGCCTATCAGCGCTCCCGCAGGGCGGCGAGGAAGCTCTCCGCGGACCGGGTGTTGAGGATGTCCTTCTTCCTCGCCCAGCCCCGGCGCGCCGTGGCCACCGCGTAGGCCAGGTTCTTCAGGTCCTCCTGCCGGTGCGCGTCGCAGCTCACCACCAGCTTCACCCCGAGTCCCACGGCCTGCCGCACGTACTCGGCCTTGAGGTCCAGGCGCGCCGGCTTGCCGTTGATCTCCACCGCGACGCCGCGCTCGCGGGCGCGCTCCAGCACCTCCTCCATGCGCAGCGCGTACGGCTCGCGGCTCTGGATGAGGCGCCCGGTGGGGTGTCCCAGGATGTGCAGGTGCGGGTTGTCCAGCGCGGCCAGCACCCGGCGCGTCATCTGGTCCTCGTCCATGGAGTGGCGCACGTGGATGGAGGCGATGACGACCTCCAGCTGCTCCAGCACGCTGTCCGCGTAGTCCAGCGCCCCCGACTCCAGGATGTCCACCTCGATGCCCTTGAGCAGCCGCACCCCGGGCACCGCCGCGTTCACGCGGTCGATCTCCTCCCACTGCCGCTTGAGGTCGTCCACCTTCAGGCCGCCCGCGTGGATGGCCGCCTCGCTGTGCTCGGTGATGGTGAGGTACTTGAGCCCCAGCGCCTGCGCCGCGCGCGCCATCTCCTCCAGCGTGTCGCG
This sequence comes from Corallococcus sp. 4LFB, assembly GCF_046520365.1. Classification (NCBI taxonomy): domain Bacteria; kingdom Pseudomonadati; phylum Myxococcota; class Myxococcia; order Myxococcales; family Myxococcaceae; genus Corallococcus; species Corallococcus sp. 4LFB. Next base: position 3,597 of record NZ_JBKGHJ010000602.1, on the reverse strand, counting down.
GCCGTCGGACCAGGTGCTGTGCGCATGCACCGCGCCCTGCACGTCCTCGAGCGTCACCAGGTCCTCCGGCAGCTTCCCGGCCCGCGCGGCCTCGAACTCGCCGTTGTCCTCGCGCAGCTCCGGCGGCACCTCCTGCATGTCCAGCAGCCGGTACAGCGTCGCCTCGTCGGGGACGGGGACCTTGGTGCCGTCCTCGCGGTGCACGCCCCACTCCGAAATCTTCAGGCCCTTCTCATGGCCCAGGTTGCGCAGCCGGATGTGGTGCGCCTTGGAGCCGGTGAAGTGGTGCAGCGCGGTGGCGAAGTCCTCGTCCGGCAGCACGCGCAGGTCCACCTGGAGGTCGCCCTGCACCATGCGCACGGAGCACTTGCTGTCGCCCTTGCCAATCACCGTGGCCACGCCCGGCGCGTTCGCGAGCGCGTCCAGCACCGGCCCCGCGTCCGCCGCGGAGGCGATGAGGTCCACGTCGGACACCGTCTCCGCGCGCCGGCGCACGCTGCCGCCCAGGCTGGCGCGCACCACGCCGGGGGCCTGGCGGATCTGCTCCAGCAGCCCCTCCGCGATGGGCAGCGCGTCTCCCAACAGCTTCCGCTCACCGCGTGCGCGCCGGTACACCGCGATGCCGTCCAGGAGCTTCGCCTCGCTCTTGGCGCCGAAGCCCTTGAGCCCCCGCACGCGGCCGTCGCGGCAGGCGCGCTCCAGGTCCTCGATGCTGCCCACCTGGAGCTCGCTCCACAGGGCCGCCACCTTCTTCGGGCCCACGTCCGGCAGCTTCATCAGCTCCAGCAGGCCGGCGGGGAACTGGGCCTTCAGCTCCTCGAAGGCCGTCATGCGGCCGGTCGTCACCAGCTCGGTGAGCTTGTCGGCGAGCCCCGGGCCGATGCCCTGGAGTTCCTGCAGGCGGCCCTGGGTGACGACGGCGCCCAGCTCCTGCGGCAGGTTCGCGATGCGGTCGGCGGCGATGTCGTAGGCGCGGACGCGGAAGCCGCTCTGCCCCTGGAGCTGGAGCAAGAGGGACATGTCCCGGAGGAGCTGGGCGACGGCCGCCTTGTCGGTGAGCACGGCGGTGGAGGGTGTCACGTCGGGAGTCACGGTCGGGAAATTAATGCCGGGGGAACAGGGGTGCAGGCCCGGACATGTTGTGGGAAAAGGAACGCAATGACGAAGATCAAGCTGGGACCCGCGGACTTCGCCGAGAGGGAGATGCGGGGCTACGAAGTGGGCAAGCGCAATGTCTGCATCGCGAAGATCCACGGCCGCTACAAGGGCCTCGATGACTGGTGCAACCACGCCGGGTGCCTGCTGTCGGGCGGGCGCATCGAGGACAACATGGTCGTGTGCCCCTGCCACGAAGTCGGCTTCGACATGGACACGGGCGCCAACGCCACCTCCCCCGGCGTCTGTGACGACCAGCCGACGGTGCAGCTCACGGTCGAGGACGGAAACCTCGTCGTCGACCTTCCCGACGCCTGACCCTCGCACCGCCACCTTCCGCCTTCAGGAGCGTCCACCATGGGACACGACGGACACGATCACGACCATGACCACGGTCACGGCCATCACCACCACGGCCACTCGCACGACCACGGTCACGGCCACTCGCACGACCACGACCACGACCACGACCACTCGCACGGCCATGACCACGACCACGGTCATTCGCACGAGGGCTCGGCGGTGGCGGCGGAGCACAAGTCGCGCGCGCCGGTGCATGTCAGCGCGTACGTGGTGACGTGCTCGGACAGCCGGGACGAGGCGCACGACGGCAGCGGGAAGGACCTGCGCGAGGGCCTGGCCGCCGCGGGGCACACCGTCGCCGGGCACACGGTGGTGAAGGATGATCCGGAGGCCATCCGGGGCGCGCTCGCGCAGGCGCAGGCGGCGGGGGCCCGCGCGGTGCTCTTCACGGGCGGCACCGGCATTGGCCGGCGCGACTGCACGGTGGAGACGCTGCGCGCGCTCTTCGACAAGGAGCTGCCCGGCTTCGGCGAGCTGTTCCGGATGCTGTCGTACCAGCGCATCGGCAGCCCCGCGATGATGTCGCGCGCCACGGCGGGCACGTACCAGGGGATGATCCTCTTCGCGCTGCCGGGCTCGCCGCAGGCCGTGAAGCTGGCGCTGGACGCGCTCATCCTCCCGGAGCTGGGTCACGCGGTGCGCGAGCTCACGCGTTAGGACTGGAAGGACGCGGCCCTCCCGCCGCGTTCCTACCCACGACGTGGGAGTCCGCGAGATGAAGAGGCGCCGTGTCGCGCACACAGGGTTGAGCATCCAGGCCGCCGAGCGCCTGCGTCCTCGCCTGGATGCCTTCCTGGCCTCCACCGACGCGAAGGCACGCATCGGGTTCGACCCGGTGGAGTTCCCCCACCGCTACTCGGATCCGCGCGACGTGGAGGTCAGCGCACTGCTCGCGGCGGCGCTGGCCTACGGGCGCGCGGACCTCTTCCGCCCGAAGGTGGACGCGCTCCTGAGGCAGATGGGCCCGTCGCCCGCGGCCTTCGTGCGCGCGCTCACGTGGCGGGCGCGAAGGCGCTCCTCACGGGCTTCGTGTACCGCTTCAACGTGGGCACCGACCTCGCGGTGCTGCTGCTGGGCATGGGCCGCGCGCTGCGCGAGCACGGCAGCCTGGAGGCCCTGTTCGTCCAGGGCTGGAAGGCGAGCGGCACGCTCCACGGCGCGCTCGCGGCCTTCACCGCCGCGCTGCGGGACGTGCCCATGGACGCGCTCCGGAAGGCGATGGGCCCGGAGCGGGGCCTGCACCACCTGCTGCCGTCGCCGCTGGGGCCGGGCGCGGCGAAGCGCCTCAACCTGTACCTGCGCTGGATGGTGCGCGGGCCGGACGCGGTGGACTTCGGCATCTGGAAGCAGGTGCCCGCATCAGCACTGCTGGTCCCATTGGACACGCACATCGGACGGATGGCGCTCCACCTGGGGCTCACGAAGCGCACGGACCTCACCTGGCGCACGGCGGAGGAGGTGACGGCGTCGCTGCGAGCGTTGGACCCGGAAGACCCCGTCCGCTACGACTTTGCTTTGTGCCACTACGGCATGAGTGGCGCGTGCCCGGCGAAGACGGTGCCCCAGCACTGCGCGCGGTGTGCGCTCCTACCTTCCTGCAAGGTAGGCCCCCGCGCCGTGGCGCGAAGTTCCGTGCAAATCTGAGTCCCACTGGACCCGGAAATGGGCTACGGGCAGTCCGCGAGACCCCGCGTTGACGGGTTGGTGTGGTCAAGGCTGCAATGCGGCCGGGCAACACGGGCGGAATGATCCCGTGGGGCGCGAGGAGCGACGCGGTGCACGCAATGCTGGTGGCGGTCCCAGCCACGGTGGCCCAGGACGTGGAGCGTGACCTGTGCGCCACGGCCGAAGGGCGCGCGTGCCGCGTGATCCGCGTCGAGTCCCCGCCGGAGCCGCTGCCCGAGGGGCTCCTCGTCCTGTGGGACCATGGCGGCCCGCTGGAGGCCGTGAAGGCGCGCTGCCAGTGGGCGCACGCGCGGCGGTTGCCGACGCGCACGTGGCTGGTGGTGCTGACGACGCGCGACGGTGAGGAGGCGGAGGCGCTGATCAGCGCGGGCGCGGACGAGTGCGTGGCCCGCC
>NZ_JBKGHJ010000601.1:0-4467 GCF_046520365.1 Corallococcus sp. 4LFB | reverse complement strand
CCCGCCGCGCCGAAGTCCGCCCCCGCCCAGACCGTCGCCACCGCGCCGGCGAAGGCCGCGCCGGTGGAGGCGATGGTGGCGGTGGTGCCGGAGCAGGGGACCTCCTCCAAGTCCGCGCCGTCGCAGGTGCCGGGCCGTGAGAACGTCGTCGCCACGGAGGCGGATGAGCGCGAGGTGGCCCACCCGGCCCAGCGCATCACCCGCCTGTCCCTGGACGGCGAGGCGCTGCGCGTCGCCGCCGACGGCGACATCGCCCGCTACGAGGTCCTGGAGCTGGTGGATCCGCCTCGCCTGGCCGTGGACGTGTACGGCGTGGGCCTGAGCGCGAAGGCGCCCAAGGTGAAGGGCCACCTGCTCAAGGACGTGCGCGTGGGCGCCCACGAGGACAAGGTCCGCCTGGTCCTCGTGGCCAGGGGTGACATGCCCGCGTACCGCGTGGACCGCGCCGAGCGCGGCCTGGAGGTGGTGCTGGGAAGCGCGGTGGCGCGCAAGCCCAAGCCGTCCCAGCCCCGCGACGCGGTGGCGGAGACGGAGCCCCTGCGCCCGCAGCCGCTGCCCACGCAGGAAGCGGCGAAGCCGCAGCCCGCCGTGGCGCAGGCCGCGCCGCAGCCGGCGGTGGTGGAGGTCAAGGACCTGTCCTTCGACGAGAGCCCCACGGGCGGCCGCGTGCAGCTGAAGCTGTCCGGCGCGACGGCGTGGAAGGTGGACCGCCCGGATCCGCGCAGCGCGGTGCTGACGCTGGAGAACGCGCGGCTGCCCAAGAAGCTGGAGCGCAGCCTGGACACCAGCGCGCTGGACACGCCGGTGAAGATGATCAGCGCCTTCAGCGTCCCCGGCGAGGGCCGCAGGGTGCGCCTGGTGGTCGCCGCGGACGGCGCCATCGAGGAGAACGTCACCCAGGGCGCCAACAGCCTGAGCTGGCGGCTGGACGTGCAGGGCGTGAAGACGGAGGAGGTCGCCGTCACCCAGCGCACCGCCGGCTTCACGGCGGAGGCCCCGGCGTACGCGGCGGAGGGCGCGCCCCAGCAGGCCCGCTACCGCGGCAAGCGCGTGTCCTTCGAGTTCAAGGACATCGACATCCAGAACCTGCTGCGCGTCATCGCGGAGATCTCCAAGCGCAACATCGTGGTGGCGGACGACGTCAATGGCCGCGTGACCATCCGCCTGCGCAACGTGCCCTGGGACCAGGCGCTGGACCTCATCCTGCGCACCAAGCAGCTGGGCCAGGAGCAGGTGGGCAACATCATCCGCATCGCGCCGCTGAAGACCTTGGAAGAGGAGGCGCGGCTGCGCCAGGAGCGCAAGAAGTCGCTGCAGCAGCAGGAGGACCTGCTGGTCAGCCTGGTGCCGGTGAACTACGCGGTGGCCGCGGACATGTCGTCGCGGGTGAAGGACGTGCTCAGCGACCGTGGCTCGGTGACGGTGGACACGCGCACCAACGTGCTCATCATCAAGGACATCCGCTCCAACACGGAGAAGGCGCGCGCCCTGGTGCGCAGCCTGGACACGCAGACGCCGCAGGTCCTCATCGAGAGCCGCATCGTGGAGGCGAGCACCACCTTCAGCCGCAACCTGGGCGTGCAGTGGGGCGGCCAGACGCGCCTGTCCACCGCGACGGGCAACCCCACCGGCCTCATCTTCCCCAACACGGTCGGCGTCACGGGCGGCTCGCCTGGCACGGCCGCGGGTCTCCCCGCCCAGCCCAACTTCGCGGTGAACCTGCCGGCGGCGGTGGGCGAGGGCCTCGGTGGCGCCATGGGCTTCGCCTTCGGCTCCGCGGGCGGCGCCGTGCAGCTCAACCTGCGCCTGTCCGCGGCGGAGACGGAGGGCACGGTGAAGACCATCTCCTCGCCCAAGGTCACCACGCTGGACAACAACACGGCCCGCATCAGCCAGGGCCTGTCCATCCCGTTCAGCCAGACGTCGGCCGGCGGCGTGAACACGACCTTCGTGGAAGCGCGCCTGTCGCTGGAAGTCACGCCGCACATCACCCAGGACGGCAGCATCCTCATGTCCATCGCGGCGCAGAACAACCAGCCGGACCCGTCCAACACCGGCGCCAACGGCCAGCCCTCCATCCAGCGCAAGGAGGCCAACACCCAGGTCCTGGTGAAGGACGGCGACACGACGGTCATCGGCGGCATCTACGTGCGCCGGGGCAGCACGCGGACCAACTCGGTGCCCTTCCTGTCGAAGATCCCCGTGCTCGGCTTCTTCTTCCGGAACACCAACGACACGGACGAGCGGCAGGAGCTGCTCATCTTCATCACGCCCCGCATCCTCAACCGGCAGACCATCGCGCAGAGCCTCTAATGGCATTGCGCCCTGATTGGGAGAGACCATTCCAATGAAGCCCTTCTTCATCGCGGCGGCCCTGTCGCTCGGGCTCTGCTCGTGCTCAGAGAGTGCGCCCGTCGTCCAGATCCTCCAGACCAAGCTTCCCAATGCGGCCTGTGCGGTTGATGCCGAGGGCGTCGGGCTCGCGAACGGTTCGCTCAACCTCGCGTACGGGGACCGCTACCTCCTGGCGTTCGTGGTGAACAACAACTACTCCCCCACGCCCATCGAGATCGGGGACGTGCCCCTGGAGCCGGGCAGCACCTCAGGGGGGCCCGGCACCGCCTTCGTCGACACGATGAAGCTGTCCTACGAAACGACGCCGAGCCTCTCCATCCCCGACGGGGAGGTGCCCTACTCGGCGGGCCTGGCTCCCTCCTCCGAGGGCAACACGCTCGTGGCCGACCTGATCACGACGGAGGCCGCGGTGGCCCTGTCGCAAGCGGTGTCGACGGGGCCGGTCCAGGTGCGCGTCACCGTCCAGTTCACCGGCAAGTACGCCTCGGGCGGCAAGAGCTTCGAGACGAACGAGATCGTCTACGCCATCGACGCCTTCGCGGCGGACCGCGGCATCCCGGCCTGCTCCGCGGGGCAGACGCCCGCGGCGGTGATCCCGTGCAACTCGACGGGTGGCCAGGACGGCAACTACCCCGAGTGCGTCTGAACCGGGCCGCCGCCCCCGGGCCCTGGGAGAACCATGTCTTTTCGCACGCACCTTGAAGCGGTGGTGAACCAGGTGGACGGGGCCCTCGCGTGCAGCGTGATGGGCTTCGACGGCATCTCCGTGGACACGTTCCAGAAGGACGAGGCCACGGAGCTGGACGTGTCCGGCACCTGGGTGGAGTACGCCAACCTGCTCACGCAGCTGAAGAACGCGGCCGAGTCGCTGAAGACGGGCACCGTCACCGAGGTGTCCGTCAACAGCGAGAAGGTCCTCACCGTGATGCGCCTGCTGACGCCGGAGTACTTCCTGGTGCTGGCCCTGCGCGCGGACGGGAATTTCGGCAAGGGGCGCTATGTCCTGCGCGTCACCGCGCCGCAGGTGAAGGCGGAGTTGTAGTCACGCACGTCCGCTCGGGCAGGGGCTTGTCGGGCCTGCCCGGCGACGCAGCGTGCCGCCGCTTTCCCCTTTGCAGGAAACAGGGCATGGGCTAGACACCCCGGGCTTTCGTCTTTACGTCAGTCTGGTCAGGCTGAAGGAGTCGGTCCCCATGGCCGGTTTTGTCGACACCTCTGAATTTCGCAATGGTTTGAAGATCGAGATCGACGGCGAACCGTTCGTGATCGAGTACTTCCAGCACGTCAAGCCGGGCAAGGGCTCCGCGTTCGTGCGGACCAAGATTCGCAGCCTGCTCAGCGGTCGCATGCTGGAGCCCACCATGAAGTCCGGTGACAAGGTGGGCATCCCCGACATCGAGCAGAAGGACATGGAGTATCTCTACTCGTCCGGCGACGAGTACTACTTCATGGAGAAGAAGACCTTCGAGCAGACCTTCATCACGGAGAAGGTGCTGGGCGAGGCGAAGAACTTCCTCAAGGAGAACACCCCGGTGGAGGTCCTCTACTGGAACGGCAAGGCCATCTCGGTCGGTCTGCCGAACTCCGTGGACCTCAAGGTCGTCAAGTGCGACCCCGGCGTGCGCGGTGACACCGTGTCCGGCGCGATGAAGCCCGCGACGATGGAGACCGGCTTCACCGTCAACGTGCCCCTGTTCATCAACGAGGGCGACGTGCTGAAGATCGACACGCGTGAAGGTGGCAAGTACCTCACCCGCGTGGCGACCGCGGGCTAGGGCGTCTTCCCTTCACCTGGCGACCCGGAGGGGTCTGAATGGCAACGAAGCGCAAGGCAACCCGGCCGGCCCAGTCCTCGGGCGCGGCTTCCGGGCGGGATGCGGGCACCACGTCCCTGGACGTGGAAGCCCTCCGGCAGATTGTCGAAATCCTGGAGGCCTCCGACGTCACCCGGCTGGTGTGGACGCGGGGACCGGAGAAGCTCTACATCCGCCGCGGTCACGCGCCGGAGACGACCATCGTCCACCACACGGCCCCGTCGGGCCCCGGGGTGACGGTGTCGCCGCCGGTGGAGTACGCCGCTCCGGCCGCGCCCGTGCGGCCCCCGCCGCGGCC
>NZ_JBKGHJ010000600.1:0-4469 GCF_046520365.1 Corallococcus sp. 4LFB | reverse complement strand
CACCAGCACACGCCCCGCGTGCGCCCCCTCCGCCCGGAACGTCCGGCGCTTCATCGCCCGCCCTCACGGCCCGTCCCCGCGAGGCCCCCGGCCCCGGAGCCCCTCCGCGCCCACTGCATCGCTCCCGGGCCACCTGCCCCCGCGCCCTCCCCTTCCGTGGGGGACTCCAGGGGAGCATGCGGCCGGGCAGCGGAGGTGGAGGACATGGCGCGACACTCTATGCGCGCGGTCCCTGCCCTGACGCGGGCTTCCTGTTACCTTCCGCGCCGCCATGGACCGCCCCCTGCTCTCCGTCCGGTCGCGGCTGGATGACTTCCTCGCCGAGCTGGCCACCCTCCAGTACCGCTACGGCGCCGGACTCTCCCCGGACCTCCCCGTCGCGCGCCTGCACGCCTCCTTCCCGGAGCTGTCCTCACCGGAGACCTTCGCCGCCGCCAACGAGGCCCTCTCCCGCGCTCGCGGCAAGGACGACCCCGTCGCCGTCCGCCGCATCACGCTCGTGCGCGAGCTCATCGCCACCCAGGTGGAGGAGTCCCTGGCCCTGCCCGCGGCGGACGCCGTCGTCGCGCTGGAGGCCCGCTCCCACATCCCCGCCGACGACACGACGCTGTCGCTGGCCCAGGCCCTGTCGCAGCTGCCGCGCGAATCCAGCCGCGCCCGCCGCGCCCTCCTGGAGCGCGGCGCCGGCAACTTCCTCTGGGACCACCGGGGCCCTTATGGCGACCGGCGCGACGCCGCCCTCCAGGCCGCGGAGGTGCTGGGCTTCCCGGACTACCCCTCGCTGCGCCAGGACGTCACCGGCATCGACGCGGGGAAGCTCGCCCAGGCCGCCGAGCAGACCCTCCAGCGCACCGAGGATGCCTACCGCGACGTGCTGGCCTACGTGCTGCGCAAGCTGGAGCCCACCCTGCGCCCGCTGCCCGGCGGCGAGGCGCGGCGCCACGACGTGCAGCACGCCCTGCGCGCCCCGTGGCTGGACGCCCACTTCCGCCGCGAGGACACCGTCCCCGCCGTGATGCGCTGGCTGTCCGACTGGGGCCTCCACCCCGAGGCCGGCGGCCGCATCCGCCTGGACGACGAGGCCCGCCCCGGCAAGGCGTCACGCCCCTTCGTCGCCGCCGTGCGCGTGCCCCAGGAAATCCGCCTGGTCCTCCAGCCGCGCGGCGGCATGGACGCGCTGGGGGACCTGCTCCACGAGCTGGGCCACGCGTGGCACCTGGCCCACGTGGACGAGGACGCCCCCATGGAGCTGCGCCGGCTGGGCGACGCGTCCGTCACGGAGGCCTACGCCGCCACCTTCGAGCGGCTGCTCCTGTCCCCGCCCTGGCTCAAGCGCTACCTGGGCCTGCCGTCCGGCACGACGAAGGACGTCGTGCGCATGGGCGCCTTCCAGGCCCTGGCCGTGCTGCGCCGCCACTGCGCGAAGCTGTCCTACGAGCTGTCCCTGAGCACCAAGGGCGCCTCCGCCGACCGCGCGGACGAGTACGCCGACGGCCAGCGCCGCGCCCTCTTCGCGCAGCCGCACCCGGGCTTCTTCCTGCATGACGTGGATTCGCAGCTCTACGTCACCCGCTACCTGCGGGCCTGGGCCCTGGAGACCCGGCTCACCGCGCACCTGCTGGAGCGGTTCAACGAGGACTTCTGGCGCAACCCCGCCGCCTTCACCTGGCTCAAGGGGCTCTTCGCGCGGGGCGGCGCCGCCGACGCGGAGGGACTGGCCACGGAGGTCTCGGGCACGCCGCTGGCGTTGCCCGAGGCGGGAGCGCGCCTCGTGGCCATCCTCAACCAGTAGGGAGACCGCCCCTACTTCTTCTTGGCGCGCAGCGCGCGGACGATCTTGTCCTTCGCCGCGTTGGCCGGGGCCTCGCGGGTGCGGACCGCGGCGGGCGCCTTGGCGTCGTTGGCCGCCGTGCGCGTCTGGCCGGTGCGCGCGCGCATGGCCTTCATCAGCTGCATCTCGATGACGAGCAGCTCGTCCGCGAGCTCCGCGTTGGCACCCGCGGCGCGGGGCAGCGGCGCGCTCTTGCTGGGGGCGCCCGCGCCGTGGCGCATGCGCAGGGCCTTCTCCTCCTCGGCCGTCAGCGTGGTGGACTTCTCCAGCGCCGCCTTGACCTCTTTCGCGGTCAACGTGCTACTTCCGACCTTGCGCTCCATCTCCGCTCCCTTCGTTGTGCACGCCTGAACACCCGAGCATGTCAGATGCGTCTGGGCCGCAACCGACGAGGATTGTAGAGGCTGCAAGAGGGCCGTCAAAATTTCTTCCAACAGGCCGCTGCCTGTCTGTAGCGACCCGCCCCACCCGCTACAGCTACAGGCGCATCCCCAGGCCCAGGAACGTGGAGCGAAGGTGCTGCCGCTGCCCTGAGAAGGGATCCCCCCTGGCGGAGAAGTTCTGGTAGCGCGCCTCGGCGGAGAGGAAGAGGTTCTCCCCCAGCTCCAGGCCCACGCCGCCGCAGAGTTCGAAGCCCACCTGGAGCACGCGGCTGCCCAGCGCGTCCGGGGCCACGGGCTGGGGCCGGGAGTGGGGCACCAGCAGGCTGGCCCCCACGCCCAGGAAGGGCCGCAACCGGGTGTCCCCCAGGGGCACCACGCGCAAGGCCATGGGCGTCACCTCCGTCAGGTGCCGGCTGGACGCCAGGTGCCCGCCCACCTCCAGCACCGCCCCCGGCTTGCGGTACGCCCAGCCCAGGCCCACGCTGTAGCCCACGGTGCGCCCCGCTTGCGCGTCGCCCTTGAGCACGTAGGCCCCCAGCGGCGCGACGGTGATGCCCAGGTCGCGGGCGGGTTCGGCGAGGGCCGGGGTCGCCAGGAGCGCGAGCCCGGCGCACGCCAGGGGGAGGGCGGAGCGGAACATGCCCCTCCCCAGAGCAAGGCCAGGGCCAGGGGGGTTCCCCAGCCGCTTCAAGCACTTACGGGGAGGCCCCGGGCGGGACGGCGGCCCGCGCAGGACACGGCCGTCACAGCCTCAAGGGGCCGGCGCACCTCCGAGCCTCCGAGCCTCCGAGCCTCCGAGCCTCCGAGCTTCCTGGCCGTGAAGCCGTGGGGCCTCCAACGGTCAGGAGGCGCGGGAGGTACCTCAGTTGGCCTCGCCCTCGTCTTCCGGTTCGGGGGCGCCGGGCGTGGCGCCCGGGGTGGCGGGCGAGTCCCCCGGCCTGGTGCGCGGGATGCCGAAGTGGTCCAGCGCGTCCGCGATGCCCTGGGGCTTGTCCGCGTCCGGCAGGAAGTCCTGAGGCGGCTGGAGCTGGGGGTCCTTGCCAATCTCCGTCAGGCTGGACTCCAGCGTCATGCGCAGCTCCGCGGCCTCCGGGGTCTTCTCCTGGGGCACGCCGATGCGCCCGTCCAGCCGGGCCTTGAGGACGACGGACGTGGCCGCGTCCACCAGCACCTCTCCCTCCAGCGAGCGAGGCAGCCGGTGCGCGAAGAAGTTGGCGCGGCGCTTCGTCGTCTCGTCCGCGTTCTTGGGCGAGAAGGCGGCGGGCAGCTTCTTCGGCGTGCCGCCCTCCTGGGGGGCGCCCAGGGAGACGTTGTACTTCCACGCGGTGCGCCCCTCGTGGGTGACGGTGCCCGCGGGGGTGAGCTTGATGCGGCCCTGGAAGAGGCTGTCGAAGTCGCGGATGGCGCCCGTCAGCTCCGTGCGGGTGCGCTCGGCCATGCCGCGGTCGCGCAGGCGCTGGCGGTACGGGCCGTAGCGGTTGCGCGCGAAGACCTGGCCCTTCACGCGCATCACCTCCAGGCCCTGGTCCCGCGAGTTCTCCAGGATGCCGTGGAAGTCGCCGTTGACGCCGCCGGGGCCCGCGCGGAAGGAGCGCGTCTCCGTGAGCTTCACGGGGTTGTTGCCGCTGGGGCCGGCCCACTCGTAGCTGAGGGTGGACTGGAAGAGGTGCGGGCCCAGCCGCTCGGTCACCTCCGCGGCGTCCATGCCCAGGATGCGGCGGGACACCTGGGGGTTGTCCGCGACGTCTTCCGGCGGCAGCTTCTCCTTCGCCGAGGCCACCACCTTCGGCGGGTCCTCCGCCGAGAAGATGCGGGCCTTGGCCGCCTTGTCGACGGGGTCGGAGCAGCCGGTGGCTGCCAGGACCAGGGCGAGGGCGGCGGACTTCGTCAGACTTCCCACGGAACCTCCACGACCAGGACGGCGGGGGCGGCAAGTTACGTGGGGGCCACAGGAGCGGCAAGCGGTGGCTTGCGTGCGGCCGTGCAAGGGATAGAACGCCCAACCCATGCAGAACCTGCGAGACAAGTTGTTGAAAGCGGGCCTCGTCTCCGAGGAGCAGGCCAAGAAGTCCGACTCCACGCCCTCGGCGCCACGGCGCCAGGAGGACGGCCGGGGGAGCGCTCCACGCGCGCCTGCCCGGCCAGGACGTGATGAGAATCGGACAGCCGGAGGCCCGCCGCGCCGTGACGACCGCGGAGCACCGCCGCGCCGTGAGGGCGGTGGCGGTCCGCCGCGCGGCGCCGGAGGTCCCCCG
>NZ_JBKGHJ010000005.1:0-52914 GCF_046520365.1 Corallococcus sp. 4LFB | reverse complement strand
CCTCCCCCGCAGGAGGGCGCGGGCTCGCCGGTGCGCGGCCCGTCCTTCGACGGCGGCGGCAGGCCGGGCGGACCGGGCCCGCGGGGTCCCTCCAGCGGCACGGTGGACATCGTGAACGCGTACGAAGCCACCGCGGACTGCACGGGCGCGGTGACCCAGAGCCAGACCGTCACCTTCGAGGTCTCCAGCATCAACTCCGACGGTGAGGTCTCCACCGTGAAGGGCACCACCGCCTCCACGTCGGAGCTGGTGGACGGCGCTCCGCCCCGCCAGAAGAGCACGCAGGCGGACGTGATGCGCACGCGCACGGACGCGGACGGCACGGTGGTGAAGTCGGTGCGGCTGGAGGGCTCGCTGTCCGTCGCGTTCTCCCCCGACACGCCGCCGGTGCGCACCATCGACGGCGCGTACACGGAGACGGCGCTCGACGGCACGCAGGGCACCGTCATGCTGGCGGGCATCGTCCGGCCGTCGCGCGACGTGTGCCCCTGGCCCACGGGCGGCACGCTCACGCGCACCACCGCGGACGGGGAGAGCCACGTGCTCGTCTTCGGTCCGGAGTGCGGCGACGCCACGCTCGATGGCGCGGAGCTGAGCCTGCCCGACCGCTGCGAGCGCGGCGGCGGCCGCCACTAGCCTCACGAGGTGTCGCGGTCCGGGGGACCTCCCGAACCCCTCCCCCGAACGTCCCCCGGGCCGCGAGCCTCAGCCCCGCTTCGTCATGTCGAACAGCGCGCGGGCCTGCGGCCCCAGGAACCCGTCGAACCCTCCCGAGCGCTGGGCAATCTCGAAGTACGCATACGGCCATGCGCGCGTGCCTCCGCCCCGGAGCGTCAGGGGCAGCGGGGCCGCGTGCGTGGCCGTCTGCCTCAGCGACGTGCCGGGCGCGCCCTCGATGTCTGTCTTCATGGGCACGCCCGCCTCGCGCATGCGCCGCTGCCACGCCTCCACGTCATCCACCGCGCCGGTGAAGTGGTTCACCTTGCGGCCGAAGGCCAGCAGCCAAGCGCCGTACTGCGTCTCCTTCTCCAGCTCCAGCAGCGCGGCCTCGTCCGGAGGCGGCGGCGCCGTGAACCACGCCGCGAGCGCCTCCACGTCCTCCGGCGGCGGCGGATCCACCGGCAGCGCGGCGAGCAGCTCGCGGGCGCGCGGCGACAGCTCCTCCGACTTCAGCTCGGACAGGAAGACGCGAGGCAGCCCTTCCGGGTGCGCCAGGTAGATGGCGGACAGGTGCGCGTCCGGGAACGTGTACGCGCCGGCCGGCCGCCAGCCGAGCCGTTCGAACACGCGGGAGAAGAGGGCGATGCCTCCCTCCGGCCGCGCGAGCGTGCGGAACGCGACGTGGTCGTTGCGGAAGCGTCCTCCGGACAGCGCCACGAAGGTGCGCGCGAAGGGGACTTCGGAGGCGTAGCGCTCCCACAGCAGGTCCAGCAGCCGCGAGGCGTCGGAGGCGGAGGTCGTCATGCGCGGCATCCTATGCCGCGGGTCCCTCCCCTCAAGGGCCACGCGGCATGCCGGCGCGTGTTCAGCGCAGCTCCACGCCGAGCCCGCCGAAGGTCATGGCCTCCAGGTGGCCGCCGTCTCCGGAGTGCGTCATCGGCGCCTCCGCGAGCCCCACCGCCACCAGCGAGTCCCCGTCCGCGTCCACGCCCAGCAGGTGGAAGTGGCGGTCCTGTCCCTCGGGGCCGGGCCGCTGCGTGCGCACCGTCTGGCCGTCGGCGGACGCGAGCGCGAGCAGGGCCCCGGCGCCGCGCGAGATGCTCATCCCGCCGTCCCACCGGTCCCACCCGGAGGCGCCCACGGCGACCAGCCCCGCGTCCGTCCAGCGCAGCGCGGAGAAGTGGTCCGCGCGGCCCGTGTCCACGCGGTGCTCGAAGCGCAGGGCGCCCGAGTCCAGCGCCCACACGCCCAGGTAGCCGTCGTAGGGCGTCATCCGGTCCTGCATGCCCGGCGCGGACGGGTACCAGGCGATGGTGCCATCCGCCGCTTCCGTCACCACGGTGCCCGCGAGCGCCACTTCGCCGCCGCGCACCGCCATGTCGAAGACGACGAACTCCGCCGCCCGGGTGGGCACGAAGACGTGCGTGCCGACGCGCGTCCCCACGGGCGTGAAGGCCGTCACGGCGAAGGGCTGGCGTTCGGTGTCCACCGGGCTGGTGACGTCTTCACCGGAGCGGCAGTGCACGGAGGTGAAGTCGTTGAACGTGCGGCTGGAGGCCATGCAGCGGGAGCTGTTCCAGGTGCGGCCCACCGCCAGCTGGCCCTCCGCGTCCACGGCGAGCAGGGGCCGGAGCGCGGCCTCGCGCCAGCGGAACTCGTCGTACGCCCAGGCGGCCGGCTGCGTGGAGTGACGTCCGTCGACGACGCGGGTCCACTGCTCGCGGTAGCGCCCGTCCGTCCACTGGAGCGTCATCAGCCCCGACGCCAGCTCCTGGGTGTCAGGCCCGCCTTCCGGGACGGCCACGAGCGACAGGAAGGCCACGGCCACGTCCTCGCCGCGCGCCTCCGTGCGCAGCCAGCCGTCGGTGAGGGCGTGGACCCAGGGGGACTTCATGCGGAACGCCGGGGAGGGCAGGGTGCCTCCCAGGTCGGAGCCGGGCAGCGTCGCGGGCGCGGGCAGCGGCTGCCGCGACAGCACCTGCCCCTCCGCGGACAGGCGCACCAGGTCGAAGGCCTCCGCCGTCGCGCTGGTGCGCTCGACGCCCAGGGTGCACTCCCCGGACGGGTGCACGGTGAAGTCGCTCAGGAGCTCTCCCGCCGCGGCGTCGAACCGCCACAGCGGCGTGCCGTCCCGGGCGGACACGGTGAGCCGGCGGGTGTCCCGGCCTTCCGCGTCCCGCGTCGTCTCCAGCACGAAGGTGCGTCCGGAGGCCCGCCGCACCTTGAGCCCACCGAACCCCGTGCGCGGCTTCACCGCCGAGGACGGCGTGCCCTGCTCGAACGCCCGGGTGAGCCCGGGCACCGCGCAGTCCGCGCCCTCGCAGGGCGACGCGGTGCCGTCCGTTCCGTGGCAGGCGGAGGCGCCCCACGACAGCAGGGCGCCCAGCAGGTACCGCGTCCGACGGAGGTCCATGGCTCGCATGCCTCCTCATACGGAGGCACGCGGCCCGGCGGGTCGTGCCCGCCGGTCCTTTCGCCTGCCCGGGGGGGCCACCGCCCCCGGGTTCATGCGTCGCGAACCGGTCCGACTGTCGGACAGGTTGGCGCGAAGGGTTCCCGGGGCGGGGGGCGTCGTTCCGCGCCCCGGGAGGGCATCCGCTACGGCACCGACACCGCCTGGAGGGCGGCGCGGCTGGGCGCCTCATCCCCCGTGACGCTCACCACGAGGCGCTGGAGGCAGCCCGCGAACTCCTGCTTCAGCGCGTCCGCCGTCACCGCCTGGAGGTGCGCGGGCGCTGGGCCAGCGCCTCCACCGGGAAGCCGCGCACGCGCGCCTGCAGCAGCGCCGTCACCCAGGCGTCCGTGGAGATGAACGACACCGCCTGCTGCGCCAGCAGCCGCGCCCGGGCGAGCTCCAGGTCCTGCGCGGACACCTCCTTGGAGAACGCCGCCAGCGTCTCACGCAGCGACCCCACGCCCTCGCTCAGCCGCTGCGCGTCCAGGCTGCCCTCCAGCAGCAGGTGCGCCGCGCCGCCCCGGCCAACCCAGGGCTGGGCCCCGAAGCCGTACGACGCCCCCGTCCCGGAGCGCGTCCGCTCGTAGACCGCCACCTCCAGCAGCTCCGCCATCAGCGCGTAGCGCGCCTCCAGCTCCGGCGTGGCCGTGGGCAGCCGGCAGGCCAGCTGCACCTGACCCTGGGAGGCCCCGGGGCGCGCGGTGAAGAGCGTGCTCACGTTCGCGGACGCGGCGGGCAGCACCGGCGCCGGCGGCACGGCCACCGGCTGCGGCTTGCCCCGGCTCCAGTCGCCCAGGTACTTGCGCACCAGCGGTTCGACCTCCTTCACGTCGAACTCCCCCGCCACCACCACCACCGTGTTGCCAGGGCGGTAGACGTCCTCCAGCCACGCCTGCGCCTCCGACCAGGACACCTTGCCCATCTGCGCGCCCGTCGCCTCGTTGGCGTAGGGGTGCGTGCCGTAGAGCGCGTGCATCAGGTTCCGGTGCGCCAGCACCTCCGGCCGCGTGTCCACCGCCTCGCGCCACGGCTGCACCTGCTCGCGCCAGTAGCGCACCACGTCCTCCGACGTGCGGGTGGTGGACAGGTCCTCGGCGAGCATCGCCAGCATGTTGCCCACGTTGCCCGCCGTGCCGGCCATGTCCACGCGCACGTGGTCCAGCTCCGTGCGGGTGCCCGAGTGCAGGCCCCAGTCGCTCAGGTGGCCCTCGAAGTACGACTCGCGGAAGGCGCCCCACTTCGCCAGGTCCGCCACGCCCGGCTTCTCCCCGTGCGCCGTCCCGCCGCCCAGCGCCGCGCCCACCCGCACCACCGGCAGGCCCGGACGCGGCACCAGCAGCACCTCCATGCCGTTCTCCAGCTTCAGCACCTGCACCGGGGCCGTGGTGGCCGTCAGCATGGACGGCGTGACGCGCTCGCCGCCCTCCACCGCGGGCTCGCCGCCGGGCAGCTTCGCCAGCACGGGGACCGCCGTCGGGGCCGCGCTCTCCCCGGGCCGCACGAGGAGGGCGTGCGCCCGGTCGCGCTGGAGCCACTGGTACGCGAAGTCCGTCACCTTGCCGCCGTCCAGCCCCATCAGCGCCATCTGCGAGCGCGTGTACGAGCGCACGTCCGTCGTGAAGTGGGTGAGCAGCGCGCGGCTCTTCGTGCGCGCCAGCAGCCGCTCCGACTCCAGCACCATGCTGGTCACCACCTGGCGGCGCAGGGACTGGAAGTTGAACTCCTGGCCCAGCACGTTGCCGGCTTCAATCTCCCCGGTCCACGTCTTGTAGACCTGGTCCAGGACCTTCTCCGCCGAGCGCTCCGGGTGGTCCCCGCGCGACAGGTGCACGCGCACGATGAGCAGCGACGCGCGGGTGCCGGGCACCAGGCTGGTGGAGATGCCCGCGATGTCGCCGTCGTTGCGCACCGCCTCCCAGAGCTTGTTGTCCAGGCTGACCTCCACGAAGTCGTGCAGGGCGCTGGCCTCGTCGAAGGCGCGCGGCAGCACCCACGACAGGTACAGCTCCGGCGACGGCACCGCCGCCGCGTACACCGGCAGCGTCTTGCTGACCGGCGCGACCGGGGGCTCCGCGCGCTTCGCGGGCATGCGCGCGTCCTGGGCCAGCGGGGCGCCGGTGCCCACCCACGCGGACGGCAGGTTCTGCTGGAGCGTGGCCTCCACCTCCGCCAGGTCCACGTCCCCGGAGATGACCAGGGTGACGTTGTCCGGACGGTAGTGGGCGCGCGCGAAGCGGTGCGCGTCCGCCAGGGTGAGGGCGGACAGCGACTCGTGCGAACCCGCCACGGGCCTCGAGTACGGGTCCCCCGCCGGGAAGGACGCCGCGTGCACCCAGCTGTACACCTGGCCCACGTAGCCCGTCTCGTTGCGCTGGCGCAGCTCGTTGCGCACCACCTCGCGCTCCACCGCGAAGACCTCCGGGCTGACGTTGGAGAGCGGCGACGACAGCCGCTCGCCCTCCAGCTTCACCAGCGTGGCCAGCGACTCCTTGGGGGCCACCTCCTCATAGGCGGTGTAGTCCAGGCTGGTGGAGGCGTTGGAGTGGCCCGCGCCGGAGGCGTTGAGCCGCGCCCGCACGGACGGGCCGTTGGCGGGACGCGCGCGGAAGGCCAGGTGCTCCACCAGGTGCGCCAGCCCCTCCTTGCCGCCCGGATCGCTGGAGCTGCCCGCGCCCACCACGGCGACCACCGCCACCACCGGCGAGCGCGCGTCGCGCTCCACCACCACGCGCAGGCCGGACGGCATGCGGAAGTCGCGCAGGGGGAAGGACACGTCGCGCATGACGACCTGCCCGCGCGGCGGAAGCGTGGCGCAACCGCCCAGCGTCAGGGACAGGGAGGTCAGCGCGGCCACGGCCAGGCGCGACGCGCGGAAGGGACCCGACAGGAAAGACATACGACTCCAGGTACGGACCCGGAGGCAGCCCACGCGGGGCGCACGGCCCCACGCCTCCCCCCGGGCGGGAAATGAATGGATGCAGGTGTGAATGGCCGGGGAGACAAAGCCTGACGGAAGACAGGCCGGAGCGGCAAAGGCAGACGACGGCCGGTTCATAGCATTCCCGCCACGGGCTCGTCACCCTCCCCCCCTTCCCAGCAGGGGATGGCAGGAATTGCAGGGAGCCCGGGCTCCGTCGTGGCCACGGTCCTCCGGCTAGGATGCGGGCCATGTCCCGTCCGCCGCGCACCGTGCTGCCGCTGCTGGCCTGCGCCCTCTGCGTCTCCTCCTGCTACTGGCTCGACACCCTGCCCAGGGCCTCGGGCGAGTGCGTGGGCACGCATCAGGGGCGGCGCGTGCACTGGCCTCTGCGGGAGGAGTCCTCGCTGGCGCACCGCTCCGCGCAGGGCGCGCTGCCCGACACCTTCATCGACCTGGACTACACGCCGGACGGCGAGCCGGTGCTGGAGGGCTTCGGCGTGGACATCCACCTGGTGGAGGGCGCCCGGGTGGAGGAGGACCGGACGGTGGGGCTCCGCCCGCGGGAGGGACAGCTGGTGCCCGAGGAGCCGTCGCTGGTGACGCGGTGGGTGGGGAACATCGGCGGGGCGTCCGGCTACCTCGCCTCGCCCGGGGTCCCGGTGGAGGGCTCGGTGACGCTGGACGAGCTGTCGGGGGTGGCCGCCGAGGGAAGCTTCCTCTACCGCTACTCGGATGGCGGCGCGCTGACGTGCACCTTCGAGGTGATTGAAGCCTCCAGCGAATGACGCGGTGGGACTGACGGGACGGGTGGGGGGCCTGGTTAGGATGGGCGGATGCCTCGACTCCTGTCCCGCACCGCGCTGCCGCTGCTGGCGTGCGCCCTGTCCACTGCCGCCTGTGACTCCGTTCCGAAACCCGAGGGTGAATGCCGGGGCTCCCACGGCGCCCAGAGCGTGGTGTGGCCCATCGACACGAACGCCGTGATGTCCGCGTACTCCCACTACGACGGGACGCAGGGCACGCAGCTCAGCCTGGCGTACACGCCGGACGGCGCCCCCGAGCTCGCGGGCTTCGGCGTGGACATCCTGATGCCCGGAGAGCCCACGGTGACCGCCGGGGCGTCGACGCTGAAGCTCCTGCGCCAGGGACAGGCCCTGGTGGCCGAGGACCCGTCCCGGATCCGCGAGTGGCGCGCGCACGTGGGCCCCGCCACGGACGGCTTTCCCGCCGCGTCCGGCGTTCCGGTGGAGGGGACGCTGACGCTGGACCGGCTGGTCCAGGGGGATGGCGAGGCCCAGGGCCGCTTCGTCTACCGCTATGAGGACGGCGGCGAGCTGACGTGCACCTTCAACATCACGGACCGGGTCTACACCGACGACAGCGATTGGGGCGGCGGCGGCGGTGGGGGCTGGGACGACGACGATGACGACGACTGAGCCGCGCGGCGCGGCCTGCTAACCTTCCGGCCATGGGCGTCCACGACTACCGATGCAGCGTCTGCGGTCCTCCCACGTCGTACGCGTGCGGTGAGAAGACCGGCAAGGAGTGCGAGGAGGACGGCATGGGCGATGACGAGGCCATCCTGGACCTGTTCTTCTTCGCCGCCGCCGAGGCCCCGGAGGACGCCGACGCCTTCGAGGAGGCCCGGGGCCGCGCCCGGCGCACGCGGACGCAGCCCTTCGGCTACGACTGGGGCGAATGGGAGTTCGTCCCCAGCCTCAACTACCGGCAGCTGCTCATGGATGACGACGACGCCACGGGCGTCTGGCGCATCGAGCCGTTCGACGAGGACGAGAGCGACGGCAACCCCGT
Source organism: Corallococcus sp. 4LFB (assembly GCF_046520365.1). Taxonomy (NCBI): domain Bacteria; kingdom Pseudomonadati; phylum Myxococcota; class Myxococcia; order Myxococcales; family Myxococcaceae; genus Corallococcus; species Corallococcus sp. 4LFB. Next base: position 45,067 of record NZ_JBKGHJ010000005.1, on the reverse strand, counting down.
CTCGCTGGTGGTTCCGGAGGACGAGCGCGTCTGGGTGGTCAACTACTGCTCCAACTGCCATCCGCTGTTCGCGGAAGGAAAGCATCCCCCGGACGAGCCCTGTCTGGAATACCTCCGCGCCGTCGCGGAGAACCTGGAGCTGGACTTCGACGGCGTGAAGGGAAGCGCGGACAAGGCGGGCTTCATCGCCACCGTGCGGGAGCGGGTCGCGCGGAGGCGGCCGGTGTCCCGCTGAGCGCCGCTCACCCGGTGGAGACCCGCGCGGCGGCGGCGCGGAGGTCCTCCGGGAGGTTGGCGACCCAGTCGGTGACCTCCTCCAGGTGCAGCGTCTCCTCGCGCAGGACGTCGCGGAAGGCGTCCACCAGGTCGGGCGGTCCCAGCTCCTGGGCCAGGTCCACGAGCAGCGCCCAGCCGGCGTTGTTGAGGATCTCCGAGATGAGGACCGCGCGCAGCGCGTCCTGGAGCGTGGCGCACGGGTCGTCCACGGCCCGCAGGAGCCCATGCGTCCGCGGGTCGGCGCCGTCCCCGGGCACCGTCAGCTGGGCCGCGTCCATCCCCAGCCGGTAGAGGCACTCACGGATGAGGTTCAGGTGGTCCAGCTCCTGGTTGTGCAGCTCCACCAGCCGCTCCGGCGTGGGGCCGCCCGGGTAGCTGCCCAGGGCATGGGTCTTCACCAGCAGGCCCGCGTAGAGCCGCGAGCTGGTCCGCTCGAAGGCGAGCCGCTCCCGCAGCTGGGCGACGAAGATGAGGGGCGTGGGGTGATCCGCGGCCTGGAGGGCACTGCCCACCACCTCCTTGAAGTCCGGCAGGTGCAGCTCCCCCAGGTGCCCCGCGATGCGCATCAGGTTCACGCGCAGGAACCTCACGGCGCTGCCGGAAGGCGGCAAGGGCGAGTGACGGAACAACTCCTCCCGGGCCACCTGCTCCAGCTCCTCGACGCTGAGCCGTGTCGCCGTGTGCTTCAGTCCCCAGTCACCCTCTTCACCAGAAGACATCGCGGCCCTCCCCACGGGCATGCCTTCCAGCGCGATGGCCCGGAAGGGGGGCACAACGTGGAAACGATGCGCCGCCTCCGCCATTGGTACTGGGGTGCTATCGCGCCGCCGCCGGGGCGGAGCCCAGGGACTCGCGCAGCCTCGCGATGTCACGCGAAGGTGGCGCACCGAACATCCGGCTGTACTCGCGGCTGAACTGGGACGGGCTCTCGTAGCCCACGGAGTGGCCGGCCATCGCCGCGTCCATGGCCTGCGCCAGCATCAGGCGCCGGGCCTCCTGGAGCCGCAGCTGCTTCTGGTACTGCAGCGGGCTCATCGCGGTGACGGACTTGAAGTGGTGATGGAGCGCGGACGGGCTCATGTGGACGGCGCGCGCCAGCCGCTCGATGCGCAGCGGCGCGGTGTAGTGCTCCTTGAGCCAGTGGATGGCGCGGGTGACGGACTCCCGGCGGCTGTCCGCCACGGCGATGCGCCGCAGCCGTTCGGAGTTCTCCCCGGACAGCAGCCGGTAGAGGATCTCTCGGATGACCAGCGGCGCGAGCACGGGGATGTCGCGCGGCGTGTCCAGCAGCCGCACCAGCCGCGCGGTCGCGTCCAGCAGCGGCGCGCCCACGGGGCCCAAGGCCAGGCCCCGCACCATGTCCGCGGGGCCGGGCGCGTCCAGCTCCGCCTCCATCATCAGGCTGCCCAGCTGCCCGGGCTCCAGGTCCAGCCGGAAGCACAGGTAGGGCGCGGCGGGCGAGGCCTCCACCACCTGCCCCGTGATGGGCAGGTCCACCGAAGCGACGAGGCACTGGTCCGGGCCATAGACATACAGCTCCTCGCCCAGGAGCACCTGCTTGCGGCCTTGCGCGACGATGCAGAGCGCCGCTTCCTGCAACGCGTGCAGCGGCGTGGTGGGCCGGGAGGCGCGGATGAGCACCACGCGGGGGATGGCGGTGGCGTGGATGCCGTCCGTGGGGGTGTGGCGCTCCAGGAGCGTCGCCAGCTCGGACAGGTGCGGGCCCAGGGCGGAGTCGGGACGGATCGTCGGCATGCACGCCCGTTCTAACCCCGGTCCGGACCGGGTGCTCGTGCAGGAATGGGCAAGAGTCCGCGAGCATCCGGATACCGCCGTCCCCGCGCTCCTTGAGAGGGTGCGTTCATCCCCGGCGCCCTTCGTGCCGGGCCTTCAAGCGAGGACGAAACGATGACGACGGACATCCAGGGCAAGGTGGTGGCCATCACCGGAGCGAGCAGCGGCATTGGCGAGGCGACGGCCCGGCTGCTCGCCGCGCAGGGCGCCAAGGTGGTGCTGGGCGCGCGCCGCACGGACCGGCTGGAGACGCTGACGGGCGAGCTGCGGTCGAAGGGCGGCGAGGCTCGCCACAAGGCGTTGGACGTGACGAAGCGCGAGGACGTGGACGCCTTCGTGGCCTTCACGCTGAAGGAGTACGGGCGGCTGGACGTGCTCATCAACAACGCGGGGGTGATGCCGTTGTCGAAGCTGGACGAGCTGAAGGTGGACGAGTGGGACCGGATGATCGACGTGAACATCCGGGGCGTGCTGCACGGCATCGCGGCGGGGCTGCCGGTGATGAAGCGTCAGAAGTCGGGACAGTTCATCAACCTGTCTTCCATTGGAGGGCACTCGGTCGTTCCGACGGCGGCGGTCTACTGCGCCACGAAGTACGCGGTGATCGCCATCTCCGAGGGGCTGCGCCAGGAGGTGGGCGCGGACCTCCGGGTGACGGTGATTTCGCCGGGAGTCACCACGTCGGAGCTGGCGGAGAGCATCAGCGACCCGGCGTCGCGCGAGTACATGCGCGAGTTCCGCAAGGACGCGATCCCCGCGGACGCCATCGCCCGCGCCATCGGCTACGCCATCAGCCAGCCCGCGGACGTGGACGTGAGTGAGATCATCATCCGCCCCACGTCCAGTCCGTACTGATAGTGGATTGGCGGCGTGTCAGCCGTCGTATAGGGTGGCGGGCGTCGTTCAGAGGGGGAGCCCATCCAATGCCAATGCTGAAACGCCCGCTGTCTGCCTTCATGCTCGGTGCCTGCCTGTTCTCGCTGGCTGCCTGTGATTCCAGTGACGAGCCCGCCCCTGACGCGGGCAGCACCGTGGACGCTGGCTCTGGCCCGGATGCGGGCTCGGACGCCGGCACGGTGGAACAACCGCCGCCGGTCATCCCGGGGGGCCATACGCTGCTGACGCCTTCGTCGGAGAGCCAGACCCTTGCCTGGTCCGGGGATCCCGGGGAGGAGAGGTCGCTTCAGTTGGCCTTCGTGGCCCATGCCGGGCGGCACTATGACTTCACCACGGAGGGGCGGAGGCCTGACTTCTTGCTGTTCTTGCGTGACGCGGCGGGAGTCCTGCTCGACCGGCTCGACTACACGACCAACACCCCCGTCACCTGGCACTGGTCCGGACTCACGGAGGGGGCCGTCTACACCGTGGAGCTCAGGCAGCTTTATTCCGAAAGAGGGGATGCGCTGGTCTTCCGCTTCGTGGACCAGGGCCTGGATGACCATGGTGACCTGCCTCTCACGGCGACTCCGTGGGGTCCCCTGGCGCAGCCCCGGACGGGCCTGGGCGAGCATTCCGGTGAACAGGACGTGTTCTCCTTCGAGACCCTGGCGGACCACGTCTACGCCAGCGACTGCACCTTCCCGACCGAGGGCTGGAGGCTGACCTTCTTCAACCTCGACGGGCGGTATTACAGCGTCGTGGACGATGTCCTGCTCGAGCGGACGCAGGCCACGGCCTTCAAGTCCCCAGGCGGGCCGCACCTCGTCGCCATCCAGAACCGGGGCCCGGCTCCGTCCTCCGAACCGTACAGCTGCCTGTTGAAGGACCAGGGCCCGGAGGACCATGGAGACAGGGTCGAGACGGCGACCGAGCTGCCCCTCGGGACGGCGTCCGTGCCGGGGGAGCTCGACTTCGTCGAGGACGTCGACGCCTTCCTCCTGGGCGTCCTGCCCGGGCACTTCTACCGGGCGTCCTGCACCCTGGAGGGCTCAACGCCTTGCAGCGTCCATGTGGAGAACGGGTTCGAGCAGCCCGAGCCGCAGCCCCAGGTGTCCTTCAAGGCGTTGGCGTCCACTCATCACGTGTGGACGAATGGCCCCCGCGCCGCTCCGGCCCGGTGGGTGGATCTCCCCTACACCCTCCAGTTCGAGGACCTGGGCGCGGATGACCACGGCGACACCGCGGCCACGGCGACGCCGCTCCCGGCGCCGCCACGGACCATCCAGGCCCACTTCACCGCCCGCATCGACCGTGACGTCTTCTCCTTCCAGGCCACCGCCGGTCAGCACTACCAGTTCAGCTCGCCGTGGAGGGAAGGCCAGGGGCAGGTGCTCTCCCTCATCACCGCCGCGGATGGCTTCTCGGAGGAGGCGCCCCGCACGCAGGTCGGCTCGCGCTGGGTCCAGGACTTCACGGCCCCGAGGACGGGGACCTACTTCATCGAGCTCTATGGGAGGGTCGAAGAGAACGTGGGCGATTACACCTTCCAGTTCGAAGCGCTGACCCCCTGATGACCCCAACCCTGCCCGTGATGAAACAACTCCTGTCTGCCTTCATGCTCGGCGCCTGTCTGTTCGCGCTGGGCGCCTGTGATTCAAACGCCAACCCCTCACCTGACGCGGGACCTGGCGTGGACGCCGGGACCGTCACCGAGCCGGATGCGGGCCCGGATGCCGGTTCGACGGTGGTCATCCCGGAGGGCCATACGCTGCTGACGCCGTCGGAGACGGAGGTCCACAGCGTTGCGTGGGATGGCGTGGAGACACCACTCCGGTTCGCCTTCGTGCCCCAGGCCGGGCACCACTACGACCTCATCGTCGAGACCGGTTCGGATGGCTACGTCCTGGAGCTGCGGGACGGGGCAGGGAAGTCGCTCGACTACGGCATCCCGAACCGGGGCGTCAGCTCCACCCCCCATGCGTGGCATTGGTCCGGGCTCACGGGGGGCGCAGTCCATACGGTGGAGGTCACGTGGTACTCCGAGTACTCCGAGGCCCCCGTGGCGCCCTTCTCCTTCCGCTTCGTGGACATGGGCCCGGACGACCACGGCGACCTCTATGCCACGGCGACGCCCTGGACGCCCTCGGAGCAGGTCCTGACGGGGTCCGGTGAGCACTGGGGCGAGCGGGATCTGCTCTCCTTCCAGACGGTGGCGGGCAACGTCTATGCGCTCGAGTGCACCTTCCCCACCCCTTACTGGGAGCTCGCCATCCTCAACTCGCGCGGGCAGGACTACGGCCCCACGGACAACTTCGCCACCGAGGAGACCCAGGCCGCCACGGCCTTCAAGTCTCCGGGGGGCGTGTTCTACGCACTCATCGAGGACCAGCAGGACAACACCTCCACCCAGCCCTACACCTGCGTCTTGAAGGACATGGGGGCGGAGGACCACGGGGACACCGTGGAGACCGCCACCGTGCTCGCGGCGGGCACGGCGTCCGTGCAGGCGAAGATGGAGACCTTCACGGACAAGGACGTCTTCTCCCTGGGCGTCGTGGCCGGTCACTCCTACCGGGTGTCCTGCACCATCGACGGTAACAAGCAATGCGAGGTCTGGAACATCGAGCCGGGCAGCACCTCCCCGGGGCCGTCGGGCAGCGACCGCACCGTCACGGTCTTCACGGCGTCCCAGGCCACGCACTTCGTGCGCGTGAACATCAGTCCGGTCGTCCCGACGCGCTGGGTGGAGGGCCACTACACCCTCCAGTTCGAGGACCTGGGCACGAACGCCCCCTGATGGACCCACGCCGCGGTCCCGGGACACCTGCCCGGGACCGTGGCGCTCGCGTCACATGTTGCGACGGTACTGCCCGCCCACCTCGTACAGCGCGCGGGACAGCTGGCCCAGCGTGCACACCTTGCAGGCGTCCATCAGCGCGCCGAACACGTTGCCGTTGTCCAGGGCCGCGCGGCGCACGGCCTCCAGCGCGGCGGGCGCCGTCTTCGCGTTGCGCTTCCAGAAGGCGTCACGCGCGGTGATGGCGTAGTCCTTCTCGTCCTTCGTCGCGCGAATCACCTCCGGCGGCGTCACCGTGGGCGAGCCCTTGGGGTCCAGGAAGGTGTTCACGCCGATGATGGGCAGCGTCCCGTCGTGCTTCTGCATCTCGTAGTAGAGCGACTCCTCTTGAATCTTGGAGCGCTGGTACATGCGCTCCATCGCGCCCAGCACGCCGCCGCGCTCGGAGATGGCGCGGAACTCGTTGAGCACCGCCGCCTCCACCAGGTCCGTCAGCTCCTCGATGATGAACGAGCCCTGGTTGGGGTTCTCGTTCTTCGACAGGCCGAACTCCTTGTTGATGACCAGCTGGATGGCCAGCGCGCGCCGCACGCTCTCCTCCGTGGGCGTGGTGATGGCCTCGTCGTAGGCGTTCGTGTGCAACGAGTTGCAGTTGTCGTTGAGCGCCAGCAACGCCTGCAGCGTGGTGCGGATGTCGTTGAAGGCAATCTCCTGCGCGTGCAGGGACCGGCCGGACGTCTGGATGTGATACTTCAGCTTCTGCGACCGGTCGTTGCCGCCGTACTTGTCCCGGATGGCCTTGGCCCAGATGCGGCGGGCCACGCGCCCCAGCACCGCGTATTCCGGGTCCATGCCGTTGGAGAAGAAGAACGACAGGTTGGGCGCGAAGTCGTCGATGTGCATCCCGCGCGACAGGTAGTACTCGACGAAGGTGAAGCCGTTGGCCAGCGTGAACGCCAGCTGGGAGATGGGGTTCGCCCCGGCCTCAGCGATGTGGTAGCCGCTGATGGACACCGAGTAGAAGTTCCGCACCTTCTGGTCGATGAAGTACTGCTGGATGTCGCCCATCACGCGCAGGGCGAACTCCGTGGAGAAGATGCAGGTGTTCTGCGCCTGGTCCTCCTTGAGGATGTCCGCCTGCACCGTGCCGCGCACCGCCTGGAGCGTGGACGCGCGGATCTTCGCGTAGACGTCCGCCGGCAGGACTTCATCACCGGACACGCCCAGCAGCAGCAGCCCCAGCCCGTCGTTGCCCTGGGGCAGCTCACCCTGGTAGCGCGGACGCGGCAGGCCGCGCTCCTGGTAGAGCGCGTCGATGCGCTTCTCGACCTCGTCCACCTTGCCGTTCGCGCGGATCCACTTCTCGCACTGCTGGTCCACCGCGGCGTTGAGGAAGAAGCCCAGCAGCATGGGCGCCGGGCCGTTGATGGTCATGGACACGGAGGTGGACGGGTCCGCCAGGTCGAAGCCGGAGTAGAGCTTCTTCGCGTCGTCCACGTTCGCGATGGACACACCCGAGTTGCCCACCTTGCCGTAGATGTCCGGCCGGTGGTCCGGGTCCTCGCCGTACAGCGTCACCGAGTCGAACGCCGTGGACAGGCGCTTCGCCGGCAGGCCGCGCGACACGTAGTGGAAGCGCTTGTTGGTGCGCTCCGGGCCGCCCTCGCCCGCGAACATGCGCGCGGGGTCCTCGCCCTCGCGCTTGAGCGGGAAGACGCCCGCGGTGAACGGGAAGGCGCCCGGCGCGTTCTCCCGCAAGAGCCACGTCAGGATGTCGCCCCAGTCCTCATACTTCGGCAGGGCAATCTTCGGCACGCGCAGGTGCGACAGCGTCTCGCTGATGAGGTCCAGCTCGATGACCTTGTCGCGCACCTGGAACTGGTACTTGGACGCGGCGTAGCGCTTCTTCGTCGCGGGCCACTCGGCCAGCAGGCGCCGGCAGTCCGCGTGCAGGCGGCTCTCCAGGTCCTGGTACAGCGCCACCAGGTCGCCCAGGTACGCGGGCTCGCCCTCCACGCGCTCCGTCACCTGCACCACGTCGCCAGCGTCCTTGGGCTCGACGATTTCGAGCTTCTTCTTGCCCACGTTCTGGCGCAGGGCCTGGATGGTGCCGTGCAGCTGGTACATGCGCCGGGCGATGGCGGCCTGGGCGCGCACGAAGCCGTCGTAGCCCTCGCAGGCTTCGACGATCTCCGCCAGGTAGCGCGTGCGCTCCGGGGGGATGATCCACTTCTTCTCGCTCATGCCGGGCGTGAGGGAGAACCGGCTGTCCAGCGTCGCGCCCGTCTTCTTCACCAGCGCGTCGATGATGGCCCGGTACAGCGTGTTCATGCCCGGGTCGTTGAACTGCGACGCGATGGTGCCGTACACGGGCACCGCGTCGTCGTTCAGCGTGAAGGCGTTGTGGTTGCGCTTCCACTGCTTCTTCACGTCGCGCAGCGCGTCCAGCGACCCGCGCTTGTCGAACTTGTTGATGGCGATGACGTCCGCGAAGTCGAGCATGTCGATCTTCTCGAGCTGCGTCGCCGCGCCGTACTCGGCCGTCATCACGTAGAGCGCCACGTCCGAGTGCTCGGTGATTTCCGTGTCCGACTGCCCGATGCCGGAGGTCTCCACCACGATGAGGTCGAAGCCCGCCGCCTTGCAGACTTCAATGGAGTGGGCGACGTGCCGGGACAGCGCCAGGTTGCTCTGGCGGGTGGCCATCGAGCGCATGTAGACGCGCGGGTTGTCGATGGCGTTCATGCGGATGCGGTCGCCGAGGAGCGCGCCGCCGGACTTGCGCTTGGACGGGTCCACGGAGAGCACCGCCAGGGTCTTGTCCGGGAAGTCCGCCAGGAAGCGGCGCACCAGCTCGTCCACCAGGCTGGACTTGCCGGCGCCGCCCGTGCCCGTGATGCCCAGCACGGGCACCCGGGGGGCGTCCGCGACGGCGGTCTTCATCGCGGCGCGCAGTTCCTCGCCCGCGTCCGCGAAGTTCTCCGCGATGGTGATGAGCGACGCGATGCGCTCCGGCTCGCGCGGGAGCGGCGTCTTCAAGAGGCCCTTGTAGTCCGCCGGGCGCTTCTCGAAGTCACATTGGGAGATGAGGTCGTCGATCATCCCCTGCAGGCCCATGGCGCGGCCGTCGTCCGGGGAATAGATGCGCGCGACGCCGTACTGGTGCAGCTCCTCGATCTCCGAGGGGAGGATGGTGCCGCCGCCGCCGCCGAACACCTTGATGTTCGCGCCGCGCTCGCGCAGCAGGTCAATCATGTACTTGAAGTACTCGACGTGGCCGCCCTGGTAGGACGTGAGGGCGATGCCCTGGGCGTCCTCCTGGATGGCGCAGTCCACGATTTCAGCCACGGACCGGTTGTGGCCCAGGTGGATGATCTCCGCGCCGGAGGACTGCATCAGGCGGCGCATCACGTTGATGGCCGCGTCGTGTCCGTCAAAGAGGCTGGCGGCCGTGACGATGCGGACGTGGTGGCGGGGCCGGTACGGCTGGGGAGCGGTGGTCGGTTGGGGGTGTCGCACGGGCGTACACTAGGAGTGCGGTGCAGGCCCGGCAAGCGATTGAGACAGGCGTTGGCCTTTGAACGACGCGGTTTGTCAGGCCTGCGATTGCGGCAGGAACGCGCCCAGCACACGCAGTGCGGCGGAGGTGGGCGTCGCGCGTCCTTCGCGTACGGCCTGCTCCAGGACAGGCACCAGGGCGGCCACCTCGGGGTGCGCCCGCAGGGCTGCTCGCAGGCCGTCGTGCACCATGGCCCACATCCAGCCCACCTGCTGCTGGGTGCGCCGGTGCTGCAGTTCTCCAGAGGCCTCGCGCTTCGCGACGACGTCCTCCACGGAGGCCCACAGCGTGTCGATGCCGGTGCCCTCCATGGCGCTGCACGTGGTGACCACCGGCTCCGCGCCGGGGCGCATCAGGTGCAGGGCGGCGCGGTACTCCGCGCGGGCCCGCGTGGCGCGCGGCAGGTTGTCGCCGTCCGCCTTGTTGATGGCCACCATGTCCGCGACTTCGAGGATGCCGCGCTTGATGCCCTGCAATTCGTCCCCGGCGCCCGCGAGCATCAGCACCAGGTAGAAGTCCACCAGGTCCGCGACCAGGGTCTCGGACTGGCCCACGCCCACCGTCTCCACCAGCACCACGTCGAAGCCCGCGGCCTCGCACAGCAGCAGCGTCTCCCGCGTCTTGCGCGCGACGCCGCCCAGCGTGCCGCTGGAGGGGCTGGGGCGGATGTACGCGGCCGGCTCCCGCGCCAGCCGGTACATGCGCGTCTTGTCGCCCAGGATGCTGCCGCCCGTGATGCTGCTGGACGGGTCGATGGCGAGCACCGCCACCTTGTGGCCGTTGCCCACCAGGTGCATGCCCAGCGCGTCGATGAAGGTGCTCTTGCCCACGCCGGGCACGCCGCTGATGCCCACGCGGCGGCTCCTGCCGGTGTGGGGCAGCAGCTTCGTGAGCACCTCCTGCGCGAGCCCGGCGTGCTTCGGGTGCTCGCTCTCCACCAGGGTGATGGCGCGCGCGAGCACCGCCCTGTCGCCCGCGCGCACGCCGTCCACGTAGGTGTCCGCGGGCAGCAGCTTCACGCCGCCTCCTGCTCGGCGGCCAGCTTGTCGAGCAGCTCGATGGCGGCCTTCGCGATGACGGTGCCCGGGCCGAAGATGGCGGCGGCGCCCGCGGCGCGCAGCGCGTCGTAGTCCTGGGGCGGGATGACGCCGCCCACCACGACCATGATGTCCTCGCGGCCCAGGGCCTTGAGGGCGTGCTTGAGCTGCGGCACCAGCGTGAGGTGGCCCGCGGCCAGCGACGACGCGCCCACCACGTGCACGTCGTTCTCCACCGCCTGGCGCGCGGACTCTTCCGGCGTCTGGAACAGCGGGCCAATGTCCACGTCGAAGCCCAGGTCCGCGAACGCGGTGGCGATGACCTTCTGCCCGCGGTCATGGCCGTCCTGGCCCATCTTCGCGATGAGGATGCGCGGCCGGCGGCCGAAGCGCGCCAGGAAGTCATCCGCCTTCGCCCGCGCCTCCGCGATGCCCTGCGCCTGTCCCGCTTCCGCTGAATACACGCCCGTCACCCCGCGCACGGTGGCCTCGTAGCGCCCGTAGACCTTCTCCAGGGCGTCGCTGATTTCGCCCACGGTGGCCTTCGCCCGAGCCGCGTCGATGGCCAGCGCCAGGAGGTTTCCCTCGTTGCGCCGGCCCGCCTCGGTGAGCGCGTCCAGCCGGCGGCGGACCTCTTCGCCATTGCGCTCCGCGCGCAGCTCCCGCAGGCGGGCAATCTGCGCCTCGCGCACGGCGGAGTTGTCCACCTTGAGGATTTCGATGTTGTCCGCGCGCTCCGGCGGGTACTTGTTCACGCCGATGATGGCCTGGCGTCCGGAGTCGATGCGCGCCTGGGTGCGCGCGGCGGCCTCCTCGATGCGCAGCTTGGGCAGGCCCGCTTCAATGGCCTGGGTCATGCCGCCCAGCGCCTCCACCTCCTGGATGTGGCCCCAGGCCTTCTGCGCCAGCTCGTGGGTGAGGCGCTCCACGTAGTAGCTGCCGCCCCATGGGTCGATGACGCGCGTGGTGCCGCTCTCCAGCTGGAGGTAGAGCTGGGTGTTGCGGGCGATGCGCGCGCTGAAGTCCGTGGGCAGCGCGATGGCTTCATCCAGCGAGTTGGTGTGCAGGCTCTGCGTGTGGCCCTGCGTCGCGGCCATGGCCTCCACGCAGGTGCGCACGACGTTGTTGTAGACGTCCTGCGCGGTGAGGCTCCAGCCGGACGTCTGGCAATGGGTGCGCAGCGCCAGGCTCTTGTCGCTCTTGGGGTTGAAGCCCTTGATGAGGCGGGCCCACAGGAGGCGGGCCGCGCGCATCTTGGCCACCTCCATGAAGAAGTTCATCCCGATGGCCCAGAAGAACGACAGGCGCGGGGCGAACGCGTCCACGCCCAGGCCGGCGGCGAGCCCGGCGCGCACGTACTCCACGCCGTCCGCGAGCGTGTAGCCCAGCTCCAGGTCCTGCGTCGCGCCGGCCTCCTGCATGTGGTAGCCGCTGATGCTGATGCTGTTGAAGCGCGGCATCCGCTCCGCCGTGAACTTGAAGATGTCCCCGATGATCCGCATCGAGGGACCGGGCGGATAGATGTACGTGTTGCGGACCATGAACTCCTTGAGGATGTCGTTCTGGATGGTCCCGCTGAGCTGCTCGGGCTTCACGCCCTGCTCCTCGGCCGCGACCACGTAGAGCGCGAGCACGGGGAGGACGGCGCCGTTCATCGTCATCGACACGCTCATCTGGTCGAGCGGGATGCGGTCGAACAGGATGCGCATGTCCTTGATGGAGTCGATGGCGACGCCCGCCATGCCCACGTCACCCGCGACGCGCGGGTGGTCGCTGTCGTAGCCGCGGTGCGTGGCCAGGTCGAACGCGATGGACAGGCCCTTCTGACCGGCCGCGAGGTTGCGGCGGTAGAAGGCGTTGGACGCCTCCGCCGTGGAGAAGCCCGCGTACTGGCGCACCGTCCACGGCTGCTGCACGTACATGGTGGAGTAGGGGCCGCGCACGAAGGGCGGCAGGCCCGGCAGCGAGCCCAGGTGCGCCACGCCCTCCAGGTCCTCGCGGGTGTAGAGCGGCTTCACCGGGATGCCCTCGGGCGTGTCCCAGGCCTCCGCGGCGCGCCTGGCAGTGCGCGCGTGGGCGCGCTGCTTCTCGACGGCCGGCGCGGGCGTCTGGGTTTCGGGGGCGTCGAAGGCGACGCGGGAGAAGTCCGGAACGGTGGGGCGCATCAGGCCACTCCCAGTTGCGTGTGCAGCGTCTTCAGGAGCTGGAACAGGTCCGCTCCCGCGTAGAGGAAGAGGTCCACGCCGGCCGCGCGGAAGGCGGCCTCGTGTTCACCGGGGCGGCCCGCGACGGCGACCGTGCGGGCGCCCTTCGCCTTGAGGGCCGCGACAAAGACAGGCACGGCCTCCGGGTAGAGGGCATCCGGACCGGAGAGGACGGCCAGCGCCGTGCCCGCCTTCGCGAACAGCTCCGCGGCGGCGTTCGCGTCCGCGAAGCCGTGGTGCTCGTCGGGCTCGATGCCGCCCACCGCGAGCACGTTGGAAATCCACGTGGAGCGCGCGGTGTGCTCGGCCACGGTGCCCAGGTTCGCCATGAAGGCGCGCGGGCGGACGCCGTGCGCCGCGTGGTAGCAGTCGCTCGCGTCGCGCAGGGACTCGAAGGCCTCCGCCACGCGGACGGGCTGGGGCGGGGTGACGGCGCCTTCACTGTTCGCGGGCGCGGCCGGGCGGGCCTCGCGCTGCACGGGGGCTTCGTGGAGGTGGGGGAACTCGCTGACGCCCACGATGGGGAGCTTGCGCGTGCGCACGGCCTTGTCGCGCGCGGCGCGCGTCTCCGTGAGGACGCGGGCCACGTCGCCCTGCGCGATGGCGCGGGAGAGGCCGCCCAGCGCTTCGATGCGCTGGAGCTCCGTCCAGGCCGCGCGGGCGAACTCGCCGGTGAGCTGCTCCAGGTAGTAGCTGCCGCCCGCGGGGTCCGCGACGCGGTTGAGGCTGGACTCGTCGCGCAGGATGAGCTGCGTGTTGCGCGCGAGCCGCCGGCCCAGCTCGTCCGGCGTGCCCAGGGGCTCGTCGAAGGGGGACGTGCTCACGCTGTCCGCGCCCGCGACGACGGCGGCGAAGGACTCCGCGGTGCCGCGCAGGATGTTCACCCACGGGTCGCGCCGCGTCTTGGTGGCGCTGGCGGTGCGAGCGTGCAGCGCCATGGCCTGCGACTCCGGCGCACCGCCCGAAGCGGCGACGACCTTGGACCAGAGCAGCCGCGCCGCGCGCAGCCTGGCGATCTCCGGGAAGAACTGCCCGCCCACGGACAGCGCGAACTGCATGGACCGCGCGGCCTCACCGGGGGACAGGCCCGCGCGCTCCAGCTCGCGCAGGTACTCCACGCCGGTGCGATGCTCCACGCCAGCTCGTGCACGGACGTGGCGCCCGCGTCCGCCCAGGGGCGCGACGACACCAGCAGCGCGCGCAGGCCCGGAGCGTCCTTGAGCAGTGACGTGACGAGGGGCGCGGCCTCCGCCAGCGTGCGGGCCACGTCCACCTTCGCGGCGCCGTGGCGAGCGAGCGCCGCGATGGGGTCGATGCCCAGGCTGCCGCGCAGGGCCTGCTTCGCGGCGCCGGCCTTCTTCGCCAGCACCTCCAGCAGCAGGGACGCGGGGCGGAGCACGTCCGCGGTCGGCTCCAGGTGCACGGGCGTGCGGTCCAGCGGCACGTGCGCGAGCAGCCGCGCCAGCGTGGCCTCATCCTTCACGTCCAGGCCGAGGGGCGCGTCCAGCAGCAGCCACACGCCCTGCGTGGCCGCGCTCCAGGTCGTCGCGCAGCACCTCGGCGGTCGCGGCCACGTCGGGGCCCGCGTACTCCTGGCACAGGAGCCAGCCGCCCTCGGTGTGACCCAGGGGCTGGGTGCCACGCACATAGGGCGCGACGCCAGGCGGTTCGGCCGGGGGCGGGGCGTCCTGGGGGGTGTAGAGGGGCTGGAGGGACAGGCCGCCTTCGAGAGGCGACTGGAGCACCGTGAAGGGCTTGCCCTTGAGGTCCTTGTCCACCAGCCGGCGCCACTCCTCGACGGAAGGGGGCGGGAAGTCCGCTGCGGTAAGAGGCACGTCAGCCATGCCCCTCCCATAGGCGCATTGCCCGCCCCGGGGCAATGGGATGGTGACGCCGCCCGCGCCGTACGCCCTGTACTGGGCGTCGGGCGCAACCTCAGGCGAATATTCAAGTTAAGTCGTTTAATTCGATTAAATCAGATTAAGCGGCTTTAGCGCGTATGTTTACTGCTGGTAGGGATTGGACGTCCCGGGAGTCGCACACCCATTGGCCCGGGACATCCCCCTTGCATGGAGGCGATGTGATGAAGCGTCAAAGCCTGTTCCTGGCCCTGCTGGTGCTGCCGCTGCTGGCGTGCGGTGGCGTGGACGTCGCGTCGGAGGACGTGGCGCCGGAAGTGGAGATGGGCAGCGTGGAGTCGCAGCTGCAGCCCAACTGGGCGTCGTGCAGTGGAGACTCGGACTGCACCTCCAACCGCTGTGGCTGCAACGGCGGCACGACCCGCGTGTGTCTGCCGAACGACACGTACCCGAAGCAGTGTGGCAACTGGACGGCGTGCACCAGCGATTCGCAGTGCACGTCCAACTGGTGCGGCTGCAACGGTGGGCAGGTGAAGGTCTGCCTGCCGAACAGCAGCTATCCGAAGACCTGCACCTGAGCCGTCCGCGCCGCCGCCCGCCCACCGGGCGGCGGCGCCCGGGGTCGAAGCCCGACCTTCGCAAGCCTGGCCTTGAAGGCCAGCTCGCGCTGGACGTGGGCGGCGGCGGATGGGCCCGGTTCCTGGTGATGCCCACGTCCTTCTGGGTGAAGCTGCCGATGATGATCGTCGGTTCCATCCTGGTGTTCACGGCCGTCATCGTCATCAGCGTCGCGAGCTCGAGCGCCCTGGACTCGGCCACGGACTCAACGCCAGACGTCCGGGTGGGCCCGGGCGAATGACTCGAAGTCGCGAGGAGCGCGGCCGGTGACCCGGAGCACGGTGTCCGTCACGCGGTCCTCTGCCCCGTCGCGGATGAGCCCGTCGAGCATCGTGAGCAGCCGCGCGTAGGTCTCCGGCATGCCGGAGGCCTGGAGGTGCCGCTGTGCCTCCTCCGGCGTCGCGTGCACGTGCCGGATGGCGCGGCCCGACACCCGGGACAGGATGGCCGCGACGTCGTCGTAGCTCAGCGCCTGGGGCCCGGTGATGACGTGCGCGGTGTCATGGGACACGTCCTCCGCGAGCGCCCGGACGCCCACCGCCGCGATGTCCCCCGCGTCCACGAAGCCCACCCGTCCCTGGCCGGTGGCGGTCACCAGCGTGCCGTCGCGCCGGAGGCCGGCGTCGTGATGGTGGCCGGGGTTGGTGAAGTTCTGCATGAACCACGAGGGCTGGAGCACGCTCCACTCCGGCGCATGCGTGCGCAGGAAGTGGTGCACCTGCCCCAGCCCCGGGCCCCCCTCCGCAACGGCGGACGCGGAGAGCAGGACGACCCGACGCACGCCGCCGGCCAGCGCGCGCTCCAGGACGGGAATCATGAGGGCGGACGGGTCCTCCACCAGCCCGGGCGCGAGGACGTACATCCGGTCCACGCCCTCCAGCGCGGCCCCATGCGTGGACGGGTCCGCCCAGTCGAAGCGCACGTGCTCCGCGGCGGCGACGGGCGGCCGCGGGTCGCGCGTGGCGGTGCGCACCGTGAAGCCCTCCGCCGTGAGCCCCGCCGCGATGGGACGTCCCGTGTTGCCGGCCGCTCCGATGACGAGGATGCGCATCATGCCTGCTCCCGGGTGAAGGACTCGAAGGTGCCCCGGGGCGCGGCCAGCGGGTTCCAGTACTCGCGGTAGTGCGCGATGCGGCCGTCGCGCACCTGTATCCGCATCACGTAGTCCTGTTCGTAGGGGAGGTTCCCGGGCTGCAGCGTCGCGGTGCCGTGCACCTCCAGCCAGCCCGTCTGTCCATCCGCGCCCGGGTAGCGCCGGGCGTTCGTGAAGGTGAGCCCCTGGAAGTGCTGCGTGATGGACGCGAAGTAGGCGCGGATGGCGGAGCTGCCCTCCAGCCGCGCAGGCCCGCCGAGCGAGGGGGCATAGGGGAACTCGACGACGGCGTCATCCGTGAAGAGGGCGAGCCAGCGCTCGACGTCCGTGGCGATGAGCGCGAGGTGCGCGTCCATCAGCCGGTCCAGGTCAGGAGAAGTGCGGTCCACGTGCTGCCTCCAGCAAGAGGTGATGGACCAGGAATAGGGCGTCCGTTATGGACGCTCCATGTCACTGCGTCCAAAAGAACTGTCTTTCCGTCCAATGCCTCCGGACGAAAAGACCGACGTGGTCTCCGACGTGCTGGAGACGCTGCGGTTCAAGACGCTGCTCTTCGGCCGCTTCGAGCTGGGCGCGCCCTGGGCGGTGCGCATGCCCCGCAAGGCCAACGCGTCCTTCTACGTGGTGGCGCGCGGAAGCCTGCGCCTCCAGGTGGAGGGCACGGCGAAGCCGGTGTTCCTGTCCGCCGGGGACGTGGTGCTGCTGCCCCGCGCGCCCGCGCACGTGCTGGATGACGGCGGCCGCCGCGCCCCCGCCGCGAGCGACTTCGTCCCACCGCAGCAGCTCCGCCCGCCCACCACGCGGCTGGGCGGAGCAGGGCCGCTCACCACGCTGGTCACCGGCTGCTTCCAGTTCGGCGTGGACCCCGAGCATCCGCTGCTGCGGGCCTTCCCCTCCATCATCCGCCTGTCCACGCAGGAGGGGCAGGGGACGCCGTCGCTCGCCGCCACCGTGCAGCTCATCACCGCGGAGACCGCCCTGCCGGGGCCGGGGAGCGCGCTGGTGCTGGGCCGGCTGGCGGACGTGCTGCTCGTCCATGCGCTGCGGGCCCAGACGGCGCTGGCGGGAGCGCGGCAGGCGGGGTGGAAGGCGCTGGCGGATCCAGCCATCGGGAACGCGCTCTCGCTGATGCACGAACAGCCCGGCACGCCCTGGACGGTGGAGCGGCTGGCGCAGGCCGTGGGCGTGTCGCGCTCCGGGTTCGCCGCGCGCTTCCACGCGCTGGTGGGCGAGACGCCCCTGCACTACCTGTCCCACTGGCGGATGATCCGCGCCGCGCGCTGGCTGCGGGAGTCCACCGACAGCCTGGACACCATCGCCGAGCGCGCCGGCTACGAAAGCGCGCCCGCCTTCAGCAAGGCCTTCAAGCGGCGCTGGGGCGTGGGCCCCGGAGCCTACCGGCGCGCGCCCACCGACGGTGAAGCCGGCGGGCTCCGTGTCGACCTGTAACAGCCGCTGACGAAAGGAGAGGCTGTCCGCGCGTCAAGCTTCAGCGCGAGCCTTCAGTAATAGCAGCGCCAGTAATCGTACCCTTCCCCGTCGCAATAGCAGTAGGCATGGCCCACACCTCCGGGGCGAATACACGTACGCGGGTTGGCCCCAGAAGAGGGACAGGCCATGCCATCCAACACATCGCACTCGAGCAACACCGAGGCGTTGACGTCGGCATCCGCGTGAGGCGCCGTCTGGCTCGTCGTGTCCTCCGCGGACGTGGGCTCCATGGCGCCACCACAGCCAACGAGCAGCCCGAACATCAACGCTGAAACAATTCCTCGCATGTGTCCTCCGGTTTGAGAGCCATTGCGAGGGTAGCATTGCTTTGCGGTCAAGCTCAATATTCGAGCAATGTGTCGCAGCACGTCAGAGCCATGCCTGACAGGGTGTCCTGACAGCCCCGGCGCAGGGTCGGAATCTGGACGGGGCAGGCGCAAGCCCCGTCTTCAGCGGCCAGGCGTTATTGACTTTCAGGTCGCGCATAATCTGTAAATCAATATTTCTCCTCCAGGATCCTCCCCATGCATCCGGGCCTCAAGCGCTGCTTCGTCTCCGTTGCCGTGGTGTCCACGCTGTGTGCCGGGCTGACCGCTGCGGCGGATCCGCTGACGGGGGTGTACCGGGGCGAGGTGTATTCGCAGCCGAACGCGGTGAACGCGTACTCCACCTGGCTGGGCTTCGACGTGAAGATGGGCCAGGGGCACCAGGCGAAGGACTCGTGGGGCAACATCGAGAACCCGGGCTGGCAGCTGGGCGCGTGGCGCACCTGGGTGAAGGCGAAGGCGGGCCGGCGCTTCAACTACTCGGTGGCGATGTTCCCCAGCGGGCAGGGCACGCTCGCGTCGTGCGCGGCGGGCTCGTATGACCAGCGCTTCAAGAACCTGGCGACCCACCTGGTGGCCTACGAGCTCCAGGGGACCATCATCCGCCTGGGCTGGGAGTTCAGCGGCAGCTGGATGCCCTGGTACTCCGGCAACGGCCAGCAGGCGAACTTCGCCGCGTGCTTCCGCCGCATCGTGACGGCCATGCGCACGCAGCAGCCGAACGCGGGCTTCGAGTTCGACTGGAACCCGAACTACGACATCTCCGCCGCGGACCTGAGCGCCACGTACCCGGGCGACGCTTACGTCGACTACATCGGCCTGGACATGTACGACCAGGGCTGGAACGGCGCCTATCCGATTCCGGCGGGCTGCACGGGCTCATGCGCGCTCACGCGGTGGCAGTCGGTGTGGAACGCGCAGTTCGGCCCGGCGCTGACGAAGTTCAAGAGCTTCGCCCAGGCGCACAACAAGCGGCTGTCCGTGCCCGAGTGGGGTGTCAACGACGCGGCCACGAACGGCGGCGGGGATGACACGTACTACGTGCAGCAGATGCTGGCGTTCATCTTCGACCCGGCGAGCAACGTGGGCTACCACTCGTACTTCGACATCCAGGCGGCGGACGGCCACCACCAGCTGTCCAGCGCGGACGCCAACGGCGGCAATACCTTCGTCACCGAGTTCCCCAACGCCGCCGCTGTCTTCAAGAATCACTACGCGGGCCTGAACCCGCAGCCCGCGCAGCTGTCCACCACGAAGGCCACGGTGAGCCCGGCGACGGTGACGCGCGGCCAGTCCTTCAACGTGACAGGCACCGTGACGTCGCCCACGGCGCGCACGCTGGTGGTGAAGTATGAGATCCGCAACGCGGGCAACTCGGCGCTGGTGTCGGAGCGTTCGTACACGGCGCAGGCCTTCACGGCGGGCCAGACGCGCAGCTACACGTCCGCGTTCACCATCCCCACGTCGCTGAGCGCCGGCACCTACCGCGTGGACACGCTCGTCTACACGGCGGACTGGTCGCAGACGCTGCTGTACCGCAACGACACGACCTTCACCGCGAACTGATGGGGGGCCGGGGCCGCCTGGGGGCTGACGGCCCCATCGTTTCCGCCCATTCGAGCAGGTGACGGACGAGGACTTCCGCTCGCGGCTGGACACCCA
Organism: Corallococcus sp. 4LFB; assembly: GCF_046520365.1. NCBI lineage: Bacteria > Pseudomonadati > Myxococcota > Myxococcia > Myxococcales > Myxococcaceae > Corallococcus > Corallococcus sp. 4LFB. The sequence continues at coordinate 25,472 of NZ_JBKGHJ010000005.1, read as the reverse complement.
CCTGTTCGGGGGGATGAACGTGACGCGCGCGGCGCTGCCGGTCTTTCGCGAGCAGCGCTCCGGGCACGTCATCCAGGTGTCGTCCATGGGAGGCCGCCTGGCGACGCCGGGGCTGGGCGCGTACCCGGCCGCGAAGTGGGCGTGGGGGCTTCTCCGAGGTGCTGGCCAAGGACCTGTCGCTGTCCACCGACTTCCCGGAGGCCCGAGGGCCCGCCCCGCGCCTGTGACGGCTACCAGAGGTTGCGGCCGTCCACGAACTTCACGCGCACCGCGTCCAGGTTGAAGTCGTCGAACAGGCGCGCGTTGAGGCCCACCTTGAACTGGCCGGGCACGGGCGCGTTGTTCTCCCAGACGGGGATGTCCGACCACGTACCGCAGCCGCACTTCTGGCAGTGGTGGTGCACGACGGGCGCGTTGCGGTCGTAGGGGGCCACCTGGTCGCGGCTCGTGAACTTCACCTGCTCCGGAGGGTAGTAGGCCCAGAGCATGCCGCGCTTGGAGCAGAAGGTGCAGTTGCAGCGGGTGATGTCCCTGGGCGGCGCGGTCACCTCGAACCGCGTCGCGCCGCAGTGACAGCTTCCCTTCAGGGGCGTGGCTTCGCTCATGCCGCCATCATCCGGAGCGCCGCGCTTCCTGGAAGCAGGGTGCGCGGGCGGTGTTCGTGCGTCGACGCTCGCACCGGGAGCGCGGGCGGCCTCCGCCTGCCTTGACAGGCTTGGGGACAGTCGTGAGGATGCAAATCATTATCAACTTGGAGCCAAGAGACGGGGCCACGCGGTGGTCGCGGTGCTGAGCCTCGCCGCGCTGTGCTTCTGCGTGTCCGCGGTGTCGTGGCTGGCCTGTGGCGGACGTGCGCGGTGGGCGGCGTCGGTGCCGGGGCTCGCGTCGCTGGGGTGCTGCCTGGCCGGCTTCGGGCCGGTGGCGGGGCTGCTGGTGTTGGGGGTGCTGGCGATGACGGCGGCCTCGGTGTTGGTGCTGGTGCTCGCTCCCCGGCTACCGGGCGCGCGCCTTCGCGTGGGCGAGTGGCGGTGCGGGCTGGTGCCCGTGGTGCTGATGGGCGTGGGGCGATGAGCGCGGGGCGTGGGGACAAGGCCGCGAACCACTCCGTGGCTCGGACGCTGGCGGTGGTGGTGGGGGCGCCGCTGGTCGCCTTCGCGGTGGGGGCGGCGGTGATGGCCTTCCTGCCGGTGTCGGGGCCATGGGCCTTCGCGCTGGGCTTCCACGGGGTGCTGCCCGTGTGGGTGGGGCTCGCGTGCACGCTGCCGCTGGCACGGGATGGCAGGGTGGCGTGGGGAGTGTGCCTGGCGGTGGTGGTGCCGGTGGCGGTCGCGCTGATGCTTCGAGGCCCGCGATGAAGCTGTCGCCCCGGACGTTCCGCATCCAGTTCGACCTGCACGCGTGGGCGGGCGTCGTCGCCAGCCTGTTCCTGTTCGTCATCTTCTTCTGCGGTGTCTTCGCGATGTTCCGCGAGGAGCTGGAGGTGTGGCAGGAGCCCGCGCTCCACGTCGCGCCGCCCTCGGAGTCGCCGCCGTCGTTCGACGCGATGCTCGCGCGGGTGAAGGAGCAGGGGCCGCTGCCGCGCGGCGCGCACGTGGGGCTGCTCACGCACGAGGAGACGCGCTTCATCACCGCGTACCTCTTCGAGCCCGCCGGGCTGCGAATGGTGTGGCTGGATCCGCTCACCGGCACCGCGCTGCCGGAGCGCAGCCGGCTGGCCAGCGAGCTGTACTGGATGCACTTCTTCTACCGGGTGCCGTGGGGGATGGAGTTCACGGGGCTGGTGTCGGTGGCGCTGCTGGTGGCGCTGGTGAGTGGCCTGTGGATCCACCTGAAGGACCTGCGGGCGCAGTGGTGGCGTTTCCGGCCCACGGTGAAGCCGCGCTTCTCCGCGTCGGACGCGCACAAGGTGCTGGGCGTCTTCGGGTTGCCGTTCACCGCGATGCTGGCGTGGACGGGGGCGGTGTTGTGTCTGGCGGGCCTGGCGGCGCAGGGCTTCGGGAGCGCGGTGTACCGGGGGCAGGCGGACCGGGTGGCGCGGCTGCGTGGCTACAGCGTGCCGGTGCGGGAGGCGTCGGGGAAGGACGCGCCGATGCTGTCGCTGGATGCGGTGGTGGACCGCGCGCGTGCGTCGGTGCCCGGCGCGGAGGGGACGCCCCGGTACGTGGAGCTTCACGACCACGGTGATGCGCGCGGCTGGGCGGGCGTGTACTTCCAGCTGTCACCGCTGGGGCCGGACCACTTCGCGCATGTGGATACCGTGAAGGGGGAGACGTTCGGGACGAGCGTGGAGTCCCGCACGCCGAACTTCAGCTTCGAGCGGCTCCTCTTCGACCTGCACGCGGGCCGGTTCGCGGAGGCGCTGATGAAGCCGCTCTACGCGCTGCTGGCGCTGGCGCTGTGCGCGGTGCTCGTCACGGGCAACCTCATCTGGCTGGAGCGTCGCGACCCGTTGCGCACGCGCCGGGGCAACCGCGTGCTGGAGCGGCTGACGGTGGGCGTGTCCGCCGGGCTCGCGTTCGGCACGGCGGTGTACTGCGCCGCGAACCGCGTGCTGCCGTGGACACTGGCGCGGCGAGGGGACTGGGAGTTCGGCCTGTTCCTGGGAGCGTGGGCGTTCGCGGTCGTCATCGCGCTCGTGCCGAGCGGTTCATCACGGCGCGTGGGCAGCATGCTGTGCGCGGCGGCCGCGGTGCTATTCGGCGCGGTGGTGGTGGGCGACGGGGTGACGCAGGACGCGAACCTGTTCACGGCGCTGTCGCGGGGGATGCCCCCGGTGTTCGTGGCGGAGGCGTTCCTGGTCGCGATGGCGCTGGGTTGCGGCGGGCTCGCGTGGGGACTGCGCAGGCGCAAGGCCGCGGAACCTGTACGCAGTGGAGATGCGCCCGAAGGGCCCTTCGTCAAAGCGTAACCGGAGGGTCTGTCATGCGCGCGAGACGCGCCGTGCCTCGGCCTCCACGCTGTCCGCCTCCCGGCCGATGCGGTCCCTCCAAACCTGTCCGACAGTCGGACAGCTTTCCGCTGGCTGGATGACGCAGGTGCCCCCGTAGAGGCTTCCGAACCTGTCCGACAGTCGGACCGGTTTCCACTGACCACGGGGGCCGTGGGCTCCGGTCAGCGGGCTTCCGAATCTGTCGGACAGTCGGACAGGTTTCCTCAGCTCGGATGGGGCGGGGCCCCCAGTCGCGGTCGTCCCAACCTGTCGGACAGGTTTCCTCAGCTCGGATGGGGCGGGACCCCCAGCCGTGGTCGTCCCAACTGGTCCGACAGTCGGACCGGTTCGCGACGTGTGCCGCTGACGGGGCGTCTCCGCTGGGTTCTCACCTTCTCATCCCTGGAGCAGAACGCGTGGCTGAGGGGCTGAGGTCCCGGGAGGAAGTCCCCGTTGGCGCGTGACCGCGGGGCTTGTGATGGCCCGAGGCGTCGTATCCGGGAACGACATGGGGCCCTTCCTGGCGGAGACGTGCCAGGCAAGAGCCCCATGGATGCGGCTGGGGTGATGGCGTCAGGCTCCTTCCGGCGGTCGTGCTCCCGCTCCCGGAAGGGCCTGCCATCCTGCTCGACGGCTACCAGGTGTAGCCGACGGTGGCGGACGCGCGGCGGCGCTCGCCGTAGAAACAGGCCGCCGCGGAGCTGCACGAGGACACGTACGTCTTGTCCCCCAGGTTGGCGGCGTTGATGGCCGCGCGCCATGGGCCTCGCTCGTAGTGCACGTTTGCGTCCACCAGCGTGAAGCCCGGGACCTCCAGCGTGTTCTCGCGGTCCGCGTAGGAACCGCCCACGCCGCGCACTCCCGCCGCCGCGCCGAAGCCCCGCAGCGCGCCGTCCTGGAACGTGTAGTCCAGCCACAGCGACGCCAGCACCTCCGGCACGCCCACCGGGCGCTTGCCCAGCTCCAGGTCCGCGCCTTCCGTGATCTCCAGCGCGTACAGCGACGCGGAGCCAATCAGGCTCAGCCCGCGGATCAGCGTGGCGTTGGCCTCCACTTCGAAGCCGCGCGAGCGGACCTCTCCAATCTGCAGCTGGTTGAAGGCTCCGTCCGTGGTGACGAAGTTCTGGCGCTTCAGCTCGAACAGCGACAGGCCCACCAGCACCGGGAACGCGTCCGGCTGGTACTTCACGCCTGCCTCCACCTGCTGACCCTTCTCCGGCTCGAACACCGAGCCGTCCGACTTCGTCCCGGCCACGGGGTTGAACGACCGCGAGACGCTGACGTACGGCGCGACCCCCACGTCGAACCTGTAGAGCAGGCCCGCGCGGCCGCTGAAGGCGCTCTCGCTGCCGTCGTAGCTGGACGTGGGCAGAAGCGCGTTGTCCACGTCCAGGCCCACCCAGTCATGGCGCCCGCTCAGCACCAGGTTCAGCCGGTCGTTGAAGCGCAGCTGGTCCTGGAGGTAGACGCCCAGCTGGTCCTGCGTGGACCGGTTCAGCGTGTAGCGCGACTCCGTGGGCGCGTAGTCGCCGCGCACGGGGGTCAGCAGGTCCAGCGGCGCTCCCGCTTCGTAGCCCTGCTCGTCGTCCAGCCGGTAGTGCTTGAAGTCCACACCCGCCAGCACCGTGTGGCGCACGGGGCCGGTGGTGAAGCGCGCCTCGCCCTGGGTGTCCACCGTGAAGAGGTTCGCGCTCGGCCGGGTGACGAAGTTGCCTCGGGAGAGTCGCGCGTCCGCCGGCTCGCCCGCGTAGCCCACGCCGTAGAGCGTCTGGAAGTCCAGGCCCAGGTGCGCGAAGCGCAGGTTCTGCCGCAGGGTGAAGGTGTCGTTGAAGCGGTGGGAGAACTCGTAGCCCGCCCAGGACTGGTTGCGCTGGAAGTGGTCCAGGCTCTTGTCGCTGGTGAAGAGGTCGGTGGGGATGCGGCCGTAGGTCGCGTCCACCACGGTGCCCACGTAGGGCAGGAAGTTCTGCCCCTGCGTGCGGTCCGCCAGGAAGCTGCCGTGCAGCGTCAGCGACGTGCGCTCCGACGGCGCCCAGGTGAGGGCCGGCGCGATGAAGAGCCGGTTGTTGTCCGTCTCATCCACCTGCGTGCCGCCGCCGCGCGCCAGCGCCGTCACCCGGTAGCGCCAGTGGTTGCCCGAGTCGATGGCGCCGCCCAGGTCCACGCCCACGTAGCCGTTGGCGAACGTGTTGCCTCCGACCTCCACGTGCCGCACCGAGCCCTCCACGGGCGGGCGCTTGCCCACCATGTTGAGCAGGCCGCCCGGCGACGTGCCGCCGTACAGCACGGAGGCGGGGCCGCGCACGGCCTCCACCCGCTCCAGGCCGAAGGTCTCCAGCCGCCAGGTGGCGAAGCTGCTGGAGTAGAGCTGGAGCCCGTCCAGGAAGTAGCCGCCCTCCTGCGACGAGAAGCCGCGAATCAGGAACCAGTCGTTGCGCGGATCCGCGCCGAACGTCTCCGAACGCACGCCCGGCGTGTAGCGCGTGGCCTCCGTCACGGACTGCGCCTGCTGCGCGTCCATCTGCGCCCGGCCCACCACGGACACCGACTGCGGCGTCTCACCCAGCGCGGTGTCCGTCTTCGTGCCGCTGCCGCTGCGGCGCGCGGTGTAGCCCTTCACCGGACCGCTGGCGCGCTCGCTGTCCACCGTCACCGTCGGCAGGACGTAGAGCTCGTCGTCCCTCGGGTCTTGCGTGGCGGCCGGGGGCTCCTGGGGCGCGGCGGGCTCCTGCGCCAGGGCAGGGGAGGCGAGGACGGCGAACGAGGCGCCAAGCAGCACCCCCGGGACGAGGCGGCGCGGACGGCTTCGGTTCTGGATGGGCATGTTGAGAATGATTTGCGAAATCAGGGGGAGGGCCTGTCGCGTAACACGCGCCCCCTGACGCGGCAAGACGGGAGTGGCCCGGGAGGCGCCCACGCCCTCCCGGTCCTCCCGGCGCCACACCGGATGTCTGCATTCACAGCCCCGGGGAGGTGACTACCCGGAGCTGTCTTTCACGGCGCTCCGGAGCTCAGGCGCGCTCGACGCGGAGCTTCGCGGGCAGGCCGTTGAGGCTGGCCTCTTCTTCCGTGCCGGTGAGGCCCTGGGGGCCCACGTGGATCTCGGAGGCCAGCGTCTCGCGGGCAATCTCGTCGCGAGCCGCTTCGACGACGCGCTTCACGCGGTCATCGCCGTCCACCCACAGGCGGATGCGGTCGGTGTAGCCCAGGTTCATGTCCTTGCGGTTGCCCTGCACGCGCGCCAGCAGCTCGCGCACCAGGCCTTCGTCCACCAGGGCCTCGGTGAGCTGCGTGTGCATCACCACCACGCCCACGGCCCCGCCCGCGGCGGCGTAGCCCGGCTGCGCCTCCACCAGCGTCTCCAACTCCTCGGCCGGGAAGACCATGTCCTCGCCGCCCACGTTCAGGGCCACCTTGCCCGTCTGGAGCAGTTCCTGGTGCAGCGCGCGGCCATCCCCCGAGTCGAACGCCTTGCGCACCGGCGCGAGCTTGGGGCCCAGCCGGCTGCCCATGGCGCGCAGGTTGGGGCGCACGCGGTAGCGCACCACGTCCGCCTCCGGGCTGCCCGGCTCCACCAGCTTCACGGTGTGCACGTTCAGCTCGTCGGAGATGAGCGCCTGGTACACCGCCACGCGCTCCGTCAGCTCGCGGCGCGACAGGATGACGTCCGCGCGCGACAGCGGCTGGCGCACCTTGAGTCGGTTGTCCGTGCGGACCTTGAGGCCCAGCGACACCAGCTCGCGCACCGCGCCCATCTCCGCGGCCAGCCCCTCGTCGATGAGGCTTGCGTCCACGTCCGGGAAGCGCGCCAGGTGCACGCTCTCCGGCTGAGATGCGCCCCACGGCTTGCCCACCAGGTTGCCCCACATCTCGTCCGCGAAGAACGGGATGAAGGGCGCGGACAGCGCCGTGAGGGTGGTCAGCGCCTCGTAGAGCGTGAAGTACGCATCCTGCTTGTCCTGCTCGAAGCCCGGCGCCCAGAAGCGCTCGCGGCTGCGGCGCAGGTACCAGTTGGACAGCGCGTCCACCAGCGCCACCATCCGCTGGGCCGCGTCGTACACCTGATAGGTGTCCAGCGCCTTGGCCACGTCGCGCAGGGTGAGCTGCACCTCGGAGAGGATCCACCGGTCCAGCACCGGCCGGGCCTTCACCTCGCGCCAGCCCTGGCTCTTGCGGATGGCCAGCCACGGGGCCTCCGTGCTGCCCGCGTTGCCCTTCGCCGGGTGGAACCCGTCGATGTTCGCGTAGATGGTGAAGAACGAGTAGACGTTGCGCAGCTTGACCTGGAAGTCCTTCTGCAACAGCCGCACGTTCGCCAGCGAGTGGCGCGTGTTGGACCAGGTGGGGCTGGCCGCGTAGAAGAACCACCGGAACGCGTCCGCGCCCGGGGCCTTGGTGGCGGGGTCCTTGAGCACCACGCGCTCCGTGGGCGCCAAGCGGGGCACCTCCACCGGCATCACGTCCGCGCCGCGCGCGGAGGGCTTCACGCCCAGCTGCTGCAGTTCCTGCGGCGCCAGCAGCACCACGCGGCGCTTGAGCTTCTTGTGCACCTTCACCGTCACCGTGACGGGCGCGTCCGGCCGGTCCGGGCGGAAGAGCTGCACCTTCGCGCCCTCCTGCGTGTCCAGGCCCTCCAGGTCCTCGCGCGCGATGAGCGCCACGCCGGCTTCCGCCGGGACGCCGGCCTCCGTGGCGGTGAGCACCGCGAAGTCCATGCGCACCTCGTCCAGGATGATCTCCGGCGGGGTGTAGTTGCCCTTGGACTTGGACTCCTTCTTGCCCTCCTTGTCGGAGACGTGCCCCAGCACGATGCAGCTCTTGTACGGCATGGGCCACTCGCGCTTGGGGCTCAGGCCCATGCGCTTCTGCGTCTCCTCGTCGAAGAGGAGCGTGCTGACCATCAGCAGCGAGTAGAACCAGCCGCGCGTCTGGTCGATGGCCTCCGAGATGAAGTCCGCCGGGAACGCGCGGTTGAAGATGGCCTGCGAGCCTTCCGCGTGCGGGAAGCCCCACTGCGCGAAGGGCATGCAGCCGGAGTCGAACCACACGTCCACCACCTCCGGGACGCGCTGGAACTTCCCGCCGGAGCCGGCCTTCTCGTACGTCACCTTGTCGATCCACGGCTTGTGGACCAAGAGGTGCTCCGCGTTGGACTCGTGCGGCTTGCCGGCGAGGAACGCCTTCAGCTCCGCCTCCACGGCGGCCACGTTGTTGCCCGGCTTCTGGCGCAGCTCCGCGATGGAGGCCACGGCCTCCGTCTCACCCGTCTCCGAGTGGATCCACAAGGGCAGCGGTGTGCCCCAGTAGCGCTCGCGCGACAGGGCCCAGTCCACGTTGTTGTCGAGGAAGTCGCCGAAGCGGCCGTCCTTGATGTTCTCCGGGACCCAGTTGACCTGCTGGTTGTTCGCCTTGGCCTGCTCGATGACGGAGGTGGTGCGGATGTACCAGGCGGGGCGGGCGTACTGGATGAGGGGGTCCTCGTCCGCGCGCCAGCAGAAGGGGTACTCGTGGCGGTACTGCTCCGTGTGGATGAGCAGCCCGCGCTCCTTCAGGTTGCGCTGCAGGTCCTTGTCCGCGTCCTTCACGAAGCGGCCCACGACGAGCGGCACCTCCTCGGAGAACGTGCCGTCCGGCCTCACCGCGCAGCGCATCTGCAGCGCTTCCGGATCCGCGAAGCGCGTGGCGTCCTTGCGGTAGGCCTTGTAGTCGTCCTCGCCGAAGGCGGGCGCCGTGTGGACGATGCCCGTGCCGCTGTCCAGCGTGACGAAGTCCGCCGGAATCACGCGCCAGCCCACCGTGTCGGAGCCTCCGTCCTTCAGGGGCAGTGTGGCGTCCGCCTCCTTCGCGAAGTACGTGTCGAAGGGCGGCGTGTAGCGCTTGCCCACGAGCTCGCTGCCCTTCTGCGTGGCCAGCACGGGCAGGTCCTTCTTCAGCTTCTTGGCCAGCTCCTCGCGCAGCGCCGCGGCGAGGATGAGCTTGCGGTCGCCCGCGTCCACGGTGACGTAGTCCACGGACGGGTTGACGGCCGCGTACATGTTGGACGGCAGCGTCCAGGGCGTCGTCGTCCAGATGAGCAGCGACGTGTCCGGCGCGTCGCGCAGCGGGAAGGCCACGTAGACGCTGGGGTCGTCCACCGTCTTGTAGCCCAGGCCCACCTCCGCGGCGGACAGCGCGGTGCCGCCGCGCGGCCACCACCACACCACCTTGTGGCCCTGGTACAGCAGGCCCTTCTTGTAGAGCTCGGAGAGCGCCCACCACACGCTCTGCACGAAGCCCCGGTGGTAGGTGACGTAGGCCTCGTTGAGGTCCACCCAGAAGCCGATGCGCTGGGTCAGCCGCTCCCACTCGGAGGTGTAGCGGAACACGGACTCGATGCAGCGCTCCGTGAAGGGCTCCACGCCGTACTTCTCAATCTCCGCCTTGCCGTGGATGCGGAGCTCCTTCTCCACCTCCACCTCCACCGGCAGGCCGTGCGTGTCCCAGCCCGCCTTGCGCGGCACGTAGTGGCCCCGCATGGTCTGGTAGCGCGGGAACAGGTCCTTGATGACGCGCGTGAGGACGTGGCCGTTGTGGGGCAGGCCGTTCGCGGTGGGCGGGCCTTCGTAGAAGACGAAGCTGGGCTTGCCTTCGTTCGCCTTGAGCGATTTCTCGAAGATGCCGCGCTCCTTCCAGAAGGCCAGGATGCGGCGCTCCTCGGCCGGGAAGTCCATCTCCACGGGGACCGCGTTGAACAGGGGCGAGGGCTTTTCGGACATGGTGGCGTGCTTGATACCACCGGCCCGGCCCTTTGGCAGTGAATCCAGGGCCTTGCGAACCCGCCCGCACGCCGGTGGACAGATTTGCCTAAGCTGAAATACGTGTAATTCGAGCGTGGAGGGTGACACCCTGGCCGCTCCCCGGGCAGCCGCTGGAGGTCCCCCAAGTGACGCACGTCCCCCCGAAGCCATCCCTCTGCTTCCTGCTGTCGGCGCTGGTGCTGTGCCTGGGCGCGGGCACCGCGAGCGCGCAGGTGTCCCGGACGCTGAGCACGCCAGGCCCCACGGCGCAGGCGCAGAAGGTCTACAACCTGCTGACGGACCTGGAGAACCACAGCCGCAACGGCGGGACGAAGCAGACCATCATGGGGCAGCACTGCGAGGCCCAGAAGGAGGCCTACGCCGGTGAGTACTGGGTGAAGGTGGGGGACCTCTCCGGCCGCCGCCCGGGCTTCGTGGAGCTCGACTTCGGGCCGGGCAACTACCACGCGACGTACGCGGAGCCGTACGTGGACTATGCGGTGGGCTTCGCGCGCGACCGCTTCATCTACGGCGAGGGCATCGTGGGGTTCAGCTTCCACCAGTCCTACCCGGGCGCGTCGGTGAAGAGCTGGGAGAACACCTTCCGGCAGTCGTGGATGGACTCCAACTGGATGGGCCGGGTCATCAACTGGCAGGCCAACACGGCGGAGTACCAGGCGCTGCTGCGGGATTTGTCCTTCGCGGCGGACAAGCTCGCGTACCTGCAGCAGCAGGGCGTGCCGGTGCTGTTCCGGCCCTTCCACGAGATGAACAAGAAGGGGAGCGCGTCGCCGTTCTGGTGGGCGAACCAGGACCCCGCCCAGTACAAGCAGCTCTGGATCATCGCGCATGACTACATGGTGAAGACGCGCGGCCTGAAGAACCTCGTCTTCGTCTGGTCGCCGTATGAGTGGGACGGGACGTACGGCGGGGACCCGTGGAACTACTACCCGGGCAACGACCGCGTGGACGTGGTGGCCGTGGACATCTACCACGGCAATCCCTACTTCCCGGCCCAGTTCTACATGGGGCTCGCGGGCTACAACAAACCGCGCATGGTGGCGGAGACGGACAAGCTGCCGGTGCGATGGGGCGACAGCCGCTACGGCACGGTGTCCGAGTTGGACGCGCGCCCGTGGGCCATCTACTCCGTGTGGGGGGACTCGCTCGTCTACAACCTGGGCACGACGAGCCCCAACGACTGGAACGTGTCCAGCGGCTACAAGGCCATCAAGGACACGTATGGGTATTACAGCACGTACTGGCGCGTGCTGACCGGCGGGAGCAACGCGACCTACAACTGGGGCGCGCTGCGCTGAGCGGCTCGGAGCGTCACCAGTCCGTGGAGCGGTAGTCCTTGAAGAAGTTGCCCCAGACGCACTCGCCGGTGTTCACGGCGGTGATGACGGGGTCCACGATGCGCGCGGCCCCGTCGAGGATGTCCAGCGGGGGCTGGAAGTCCAGCTCCTGCACCTTGCGCTCGGCGTGCTGCGCGGGGTCCTCGTCGGTGACCCAGCCGGTGTCCACGGCGTTCATGAAGATGTTGTCGCGCGCGTAGTCCGGCGCGGACGTCAGCGTCATCATGTTCAGCGCGGCCTTGGCCATGTTGGTGTGCGGGTGCTTGTCCGTCTTCGTCCAGCGGGAGAAGCTGCCCTCCATCGCGGACACGTTGACGATGTGGCCCGGCCGCGAGCGGTCCTTCAGCATCAGCGGCTTCAGCTTCCCGCACAGGATGAAGGGCGCCACCGCGTTCACCAGGTGCACCTCCAGCATCTCCGCGGTGCGCACCTCCGACAGCCGCAGGCGCCAGGAGTTCGTGGCCCTGAGGTCCACCTGCTGGAGGTCCGCGTCCAGCCTGCCTTCCGGGAAGAGGGCGCGCGTGTCGCCCTCCTGCTCCATGGCGTAGGGCAACAGCGACAGCGCCGCGGAGGAGTGGATGCCCAGCGCGGGGTCGCTGCTGCGCCAGGTCGCCACGGGCAGGGAGGTGCTCCCCCCGTCGCCCGGGCCCAGCGCGGGCCGGAGCGCGGCGATGCAGGCCTCGTGGCCCGCGAGCAGCGGGCGCAGCTGCGGGGCAGGGTGCTGGCCTCGCGCAGTTCGCCCTCCAGCAGGTGCTGGTAGAAGCCCGGCGGCCGGCGCACGGTCTGCGCCGCGTTGTTGATGAGGATGTCCAGCCGCTCGTACGTCTGTTCGATGTGGCGCGCGAACAGCTCCACGCTGGGCGCGTGCCGCAGGTCCAGGCCGTGCACCTGGAGCCGGTGGGCCCAGTCCGCGAAGTCCGGCTCGCGCGCGTAGCGGTGCGCCGCGTCCTGGGGGAAGCGCGTGGTGGCGATGACCGTGGCCCCCGAGCGCAGCAGCATCAGCGACGCCTGGAAGCCAATCTTCACCCGCGCGCCGGTGATGAGCGCCACCTGGCCGGTGAGGTCCGCGCGCTGCGTGCGCCGGGCGTAGTTCAGGTCCCCGCACGGGATGCACATGGCGTCGTAGAAGAAGTGGAGCTTGCGGAACTCCGCCTTGCACACGTAGCACTTGCGCGGCACTTCCAGCAGGCGCTCCGGCACCGCTTCCGGCGGCGGCGGAGGCAGCGTGGGCAGGGTGAGCACCGGCGCCTTGCGCAGCATGCGGATCTCCGTGCCCGAGCGCACCGCGCGGTCGTTGGCGCGCTGCGCGTCCTTGCGCTCCTTCTTGAGCGCGTTCGCGAGCCGGACCTTCGAGGCCTTGTCCGGGTGGACGAGCCGGCCCGCGGCGGCCAGCAGGGCGTGGTGGTCCTCCTCCGGGATGCGGCGCAGCAGGACGCGGTGCTCGGCGAGCGTGCTGAGCAGCGCCGTGGCGCGGCGCACGTCCTCGGCGCGGATGTCGGGGGGCAGGGCCGGGTCGGACTCGGGCGACGGCGGCGGGAGGTTCTCAACGGCCAGGTTCTTCACGCCCTGGTGCTTACCTTCCCGGGGGCTCCAGGGGAAGGCGCGGCGCGAAGGGGCCTGGAGGGCGGGCAGGCGGGCCGGTCAGCCCAGGCCCAGGCGGGGGAGCGTCACCTCGCGCACGCGGGGGATGCGGAAGCGGTAGAGGAACGCGTCCGCGAAGTAGTGCGCCAGCACCACGCCGTTGGTGGCGAGGACGCCCAGCGACCACAGCGGCTGCTGCCGCAGGAGGAAGGCCGTGGCCGCGCCCCCTGTCGCCCCGTCCACCAGCGTGACGAAGGGGCTGTTGGCCACGCCCACCAGGATGATGGGCGCCATGAGGGCCAGCATCGCCGCCCACACGCGCGGGCCGCGCAGCCGGGCCGTGGCTTCCGAGGGCGTGGGCTGGAGCATCCGGCCGGTGAGGAAGAAGTACTCCAGGCCGTGGATGCCCGCGCTCAGGATGGCGCCCCACAGCGGCCACACGAGGTACACCGCCACCACCGCCACGTGCGCCAGGACGTACACGCGCCGCGGTCCGCTCTGGCCCGGAGGCCCGCGCAGCGCGAGCACCAGCCTGGCCGCGAAGACGCCCCAGACGGCGAGCAGCACCCAGGTGAGGCCATGCGGCAGGGAGCCGCCTTCCGCCTGGCCGATGTTGAGCATGGGCCGCGAGCCCAGGGCGCTGGTGACGGGCAGGGCCAGGGAGCGGAGCATCATCAGCGACAGCGCGACGGGCACGAACTGGCGCTGGAGCGTGCGCTCGGACTCGGACAGGGGCGGGGCGCCGGCGGCGCGGGCCCTCAGGCCGTGCAGCGCCCACAGCCCCTTCACCTGCGACAGCGTGTGGTGCGCGGCCAGGACGTGGATGCCCGCGCCCAGGAGCAGCGCGAGGAGCGGGGCGTACGTGTCCGCGTACCAGAGCAGCCCGAAAGTGAGCGCGAACACCGCCGACGAGCCGCCCACGAGCAGCCGGGACTGGGAGGGCGTGGTGTGCAGCAGCTCGCGCCGGGTGCCCACCAGCAGGAAGGTGAGGATGACGTGCGTGCCGTTGAGGAAGACGTACTGCGACGTCCACCGGCCGATGAGCTGGGCGAACCCCTGCGAGCCCTCGCCGGTGAGGCTCGCGAGCCACACGGAGGCGAGGAGCAGCAGCGTGGGCAGCAGCAGGATGCTCAGGTCCGCCCGGGGCGAGAAGAGCCACAGCCCCTGGAAGCGCAGGGACGCCGGGGCTTCGGAGGCTTCAAGCGCGGGGGCGGGCAGGGTGGACATGCGCGCGGCAGTATAGACGCGGGCGGGGCGGGGAGGCTCCAGCGGGCCTCCTCCCATGGTCAGCGGGCGGGGAGGCTCAGCGCGCCGCGGCCCGCGTCACGGAGGGGTCACGACGACTTCTTGAAGGTCTGGCTCCAGGTGGGCGCGACCTTCTCGATGAGCGTCACCAGCTCCGGAGGGATGTCTCCAGTGCCCGTGAGGGGCCGGACCTCCATCACGTCGTCGTTGCCCATGCCGCCCGGATAGCGGCGGGCCCATTCGATGGCCTCCTCCTTCGACGCCACCTCCAGCACGTAGAAGCCGCCGATGAGCTCCTTCGTCTCCGCGTAGGGGCCATCCTTCACGGTGGACTTGCCGCCCTTGAAGACGACGTGCGCGCCCGGGGAGGGGCTGAGGCCCTCGGAGGCGATGAGCACGCCCGCCTGGTGCATCTCCTCGTTGAATTTCATCTGCGCGATGAAGACGGCCTCGTCGAAGGGCGCGTCCGAGTGCGTGGGCTCGAGCGTGGAGGGGCGGGGGATGAGCATGAAGCGCATGGGGGTGACTCCTGGGGTGAGGGGGGCGTGGCTCCCCCCGCACGACGAATGGCCGTGCCGACAATCGACACGGATATCCCAGGAGCCAGGGCGCTTGAAGCACACCCTCCGGGCTCAGTTCGACCTGGCCATCTCCACGGCGTCCGCGCCCGCGGGCAGGCGGAGCGGGCTCGAAGGGTCGTTCACCGCGCGCCAGATGGCCTCCGCCACGTCGAGCGACCGGGTGAACGGCTCGGACTGCTGCCCCGTCCTCTTCTCGAAGATGCCCCGCACGAAGTCCGCGTACGCCTCCGGGACGGCGACGCCCTGGTCGCGCATCCGGGCCTGCGCGTTCTGCCCGAAGGGCGTCTCCGGGGACCGTCCCGGAATCACCAGGCTCACGCGCACATGGAAGGGCTGGAGCTCCAGCGCGAGCGACTCCGTGAACGCGTTGAGCGCCGCCTTGCTCGCGGTGTAGACGGCGAGCAGCGGGAGCGGCTTGAACGTCGTGCCCGACGACACGTTCACGATGACCCCCGCCTTCCGCTGCCTGAATTGGGGCAGGAACGCGTGGGTCACGGCCATCACCCCGAACGTGTTCGTCTCGAAGGTGGCGCGGACCGTCTCCATCGGGGTGCCCTCGAAGACGCTCATCAGGCCGACGCCCGCGTTGTTGACCAACACGTCGATGGGGCCGGCGGCCTCCACCAGCTCGCGGATGCTCTTCGGGTCGGTGACGTCGAGCGGGAGCACGCGCAGGTGCTCGGAGCGGGGCAGCACGTCTCGCGCGGCGTGCGCATCGTGGCGATGACCTTCCAGCCGCGCTCGAGGAAGGAGCGGGCGGTGTCGAGGCCGAAGCCGGACGAGCAGCCGGTGATCAGAATCGTCTTCATGGCGTCTCCTGGGGTGCGGGTTCCGGTGACGGATATACGGAGCGCCGTCCGGACCTGCTACAACAGGGAGTCCAGATTTCATTCGCAGGAGTCCGGCCATGGTGGATCCGCTGGCGGAAGTCGTGACGCTGCTCCAGCCGGGCGCCCCCTTCTCGAAGTTCGTCAGCGCCGCGGGCCGGTGGAGGGTGCGGCGCGCGGAAGCGGGGCGGCCCTTCTACTGCGCGGTCCTCATGGGGCGGAGCCGCCTCGCGGTCGACGGACGCGAGCCGGTCATCCTCGAGAAGGGGGACTTCGTCCTCATCCCCGCCGCGTTCGACTTCACGACGTCGAGCATCGAGCCGCCGAAGGGAAGGCACGACACCCCGCGCATCGTGCTGCCCGATGGTGAAATCCGGAACGGCGACTTCCAGGGCCCGCCCGACGTCCGGATGATGGTGGGGTACTGCGTCTTCGCCTCTCCGGACGCGAGCCTGCTCGTGTCGCTGCTTCCCCAGTTCGTGCACATCCGCGGCGAGCAGCGGCTCGCGACCCTCGTGGAGCTGGTGAGGGAGGAGTCCCGCGAACGGCGGCCCGCGCGCGAGGTCATCCTCGCCCGCCTCATGGAGGTGCTCCTCATCGAAGCGCTCCGCTCCACGGCGGGCACCGCCGCGTCGCCGGGCCTGTTGCGCGGGCTCGCCGACGAGCGCCTGGCCGTCGCGATCCGCCGGATGCACGAGCACCCGACCCGGGCGTGGACCGTGGCGCAGCTGGCGAAGGAGGCCGCGCTGTCGCGTTCGACGTTCTTCGAGCGCTTCAGCCGCGCGGTGGGCGTTGCCCCGATGGAGTACCTGCTCGGCTGGCGCATGGCCCTGGCGAAGGACCTGCTGCGGCGCAAGCAGGACGTCACCGTCGCCGAGGTCGCGGAGCAGGTCGGCTACAGCTCCGCGAGCACCTTCAGCGTGGCCTTCACCCGCCACGTCGGACAGCCGCCCACGCATTACGCGCGGGCACAGGCGGCGCCGTGACGCTCCTCTTGAGAGCAGCCGGGTGGACGGGCCCCGGGCGGACACCCCGGAGGGACGCCGGACGCGGCCCCATGGGTCGGACCCGGGTGGTAGAGCTGTTGCGCCATGGATGATCCAACCGACAGGGACACGGAGCGCCGCCGGGAGCCTCGCAAGCCGAAGCCCCCCCGGAAGGTGTCGCCGCGCTACCTGGAGAACGCGGCGCTGCACTACCTCAAGCGCTACGCGGCCACGGTGAGCCAGCTCAAGCGCGTGCTGATGCGCCGGGTGGACCGCTCCGTGAAGTTCCACGGCGGCGACCGCGCGGAGGGCGCGGGCTGGGTGGACGCGCTGGCGGAGAAGCTCATCCGCAACGGCCTCATCAACGACCGGGCCTACGCGGAGACGCGCGTGCACTCGCTGCGCGCGTCCGGCCGCAGCGCGCGCGTCATCACCCAGAAGCTGCGCATGAAGGGCGTGGCGCCGGAGCTGGTGCAGGAGAAGCTGGCGGAGGCCACCCAGGACGTCTCCGAGGACGCCGCCGCCCGCATCTGGGCGCGCAAGAAGCGGCTGGGCCCCTACCGGCGCGACCTCAGCACGCGCGCGGAGCACCGCCAGAAGGACCTGGCGGCGCTCGCGCGCGCGGGCTTCTCCTTCGCCATCGCGAAGCGCATCGTCGACGGGACGGCGGACGACCTGCCGCCCCGCGACTGAAGGCCCTGGGGCCCGGGAGAAACACAGCGGCCCGGCACCTTCCCCGAAGGCACCGGGCCGCGGAGCCCTGCTTGTCTGGCGTTGACTACTCCTGGAGGTGCGTGACGGTCAGCGCCGGGTCAGCGGCGATCTCCGCCTCCGTGTAGCGCCGGTCCACCCACTGCTTCTGGGAGAACATCGCCGTCTGGTCCGCGTACCAGGGCGAGGCTGGGTTCGAGGACTGCGAGTACGTGAGCACGGACTTCGCCACGGGGCCCGCGTCCGTGAAGGACACGGCCATGACGAAGCTGGAGCCCAGGATGGGCTCATAGGTGCCGTCCGGCAGGATCTGGTTGGCGATCTGGTTGAAGCACCCCTCGTCATGGCTGCAGCCGTGCACCGGGTAGAAGATGCCGTTCTTGCGCTTGCCCTGCACGGAGCCCGTCGCCGCGTCCAGCGCGACGCCGCGCTCGCGCAGCGTGCGGATGGCGGTGCCCAGCGCCTGGGCCACCTGCGGGTTCAGGGTGTTGAGCGTGCGCGGCGTGTTGACGGGGTCGTTCGCGCTGAAGGGCACCACGTACGGCCCGCCCGTGACGGCCACCGCGTTGAAGACGAACACGCGCCAGAGCAGCTCGCCCCGGCTGTCCACGTCGCCCTTGAGGTCCCACGCGGCTAGCACGGGGCAGGCGGGGCGCAGGTCCTCGAAGGTGAGGTCCGGCATCAGCACGTAGGGCGTGCGGCGGCACAGCGCCACCGCGGCGTCGCGCAGCAGCTCTCCGGAGTGGTTGCGGTTGTTGAACATCACCGTCTGGAGCTGCTCCAGCGTGAAGCGCTGGCCCTCCAGGCCGTCCGTGCCCGCCAGGCGACCCTGCACCATCTTCAGGCCCAGGCGCGTGCGCAGGCTGCGCGGGTTCCTCTCACCACCCAGGATGCGCGGGAAGCCGGTGAGCGGCTGGGCGGGGTTGGGCAGCCAGTAGCTGTCGTTGGAGTTGGTGACGTAGTCGGCGCGCTGGAGGCGCGGCAGGCTCCCGGGGCCGAAGATGCCCGGCTCCACCGCGTCCGCGTCGGCGCCCAGCGCGCAGTCGGAGCGCGAGCCGTCCAGCACCGGCAGCCCCGCGGACTGGAGCACCAGCAGCGGGATGGGGGACAGCACGCAGCGCGAGAGCTTCGCGTCGCTGACGTGCGGCACCACGCTCATGTCCGCGTAGTACGCGCGGCCCTGCGCGTCCGCGGCGAGGGTGTTCACCCACGGGATGCCCTGCCAGGTGTCCTGCGCCGTGCGCAGCTCGTCCACGTCCGCCGCGCGGTCCATGGCGAAGAAGGCGTCCAGCAGGCGCAGGTTGGTGGCGTTGGCGTCGTGGAACGCGTAGCCGGTGAGGCCGTTCCACGTCATCAGGCCGGAGGGGTACTCCAGCATGGGGCCCAGGTGCGAGCGGTAGAAGGTGTGCTGGCGCGGCGTGAGCGTCCCGTCCGCCTCCTTCGCCTGCACCGTTACGGTGCGGGTGGTCATCTCGCGAATTTGCCCGTCGTACAGGTACTTCGTCGGAGCGCCCGGGACGAGCTTCAGCTCGAACGGGGTGAAGCGGTACGCGGTGGAGACGGTGTGGCTCCAGGCCAGCGTCTCGTTGTGGCCAATCAGGATGGCGGGCACGCCCAGCAGGCTCACGCCGCTGACGTTCAGCTTGCCCGGCACGGTGAGGTGCGCCTCGTAGAAGCGCTCCGAGCCCTCCCAGGGGAAGTGCGGGTTGGCCAGCAGCATGCCCTTGCCGTTGCGCGTGGCCTGGGCGCCCAGGCCGAAGGCGTTGCTGCCCAGGCCCAGCGACTCGGAGCTCGGGAAGACGTCGCGGTCCAGCGACGCGGGCACGGGCACGGGCAGCGGCAGCGTGCCGTCCGGCAGGAGGGACGGCGGCTTCGCGTCCACCAGCGCGTCCAGGAAGTACAGCGAGCTGGCGAAGAGGCTCAGCTGGTAGTAGCGCAGGTACAGGTCGCGCTCGGTGATGGGGCGCACCCACGCGCCGCCCCGGCAGCGCGCGTCCGGCAGCGCGTCCACGCCGGTCTGCGCGAGGTAGCGGTTGATGCCCGCCGCGTAGCCCCGCACCAGCTCGCGCGCGTCCGGGGAGGGCCCCAGGGGCGGCGGCTTCGCCAGCAGCGCGTCCACCGTGCCGTCGTCCACGATGGCCTGGTAGAAGTAGTCGCTCTTGAGGTTGTTGTACCGGCTGCCCAGGGCCGCCAGGTACTCGCCGTCCGGCCCGAAGTAGCGCGAGCGCTGCGCGTTCACGGTCACCAGCGCGTCCATCAGCTCGCAGAAGTTGTCCTGCGCGAACGCGTAGCCGTAGCCGTAGCCCACGCCCGCGAAGTCGTCCGCCAGCACGTGGGGGATGCCGTGCGCCGTCCTGCGCACCGTGGCGGAGAGGCTGCCCGCCGCCAGCTTCACCGACGCCTTGGGGCCTTCCGGCGCCGGGGGCGTCGCCGTGCGCGGCTCACAGGCGGTGGCCAGCAGCAGCGCCGTCAGCGGCAGCAGCCGGGCGCCGCCGGTCCTTCCGTTACGTCCGTCCATTCGAGGGGTCCTTTCCCGGTGGGGAGAAATTCCCTCCTAATTGTAGAAACGCATCATTCCTGGATCGCGCCTTCGCGGGCCGAGCGGAATTCCGTGTTTGCGTGTATGGCTCGGCGTCGGGAGCCCGGGGTGCCGGCCATGGCGCGCGGGCCCGGTGTTTCACGAAAGGAAACCAGCACATGAAACGGATGTTCGCGGGCGCGCTCGTCGTCGCGGCGTTGGGGACCCTGGGGTGCGGTGGGGCGAAGGCCTCCGGGCCGGGCGCGGAGGCTGGCGCGAGCGCAGGCACGGCGCGGCAGTCGGTGGAGGACCTGCGCGGGGGCTTGAGGGCGGCGGACCAGGCCATGTCGGACGCGGCCCAGAAGTCCGGCTCGGCGCAGGCGTTCGCGGACTTCGTCGCGGACGACGCGGTGCTGCTGGTGGACGGCGTGTACGCGCAGAAGGGCAGGGAGGCCATCCGCGCCTGGCTGGCCGCGCACCCGCTGGAGGCGGAGGGCAAGGTGCGCTGGACGCCGGTGCGCTGGGACGTCAGCGCGGACGGGACGCTGGGGTACTCGCTGGGCAACGTGTCGGTGGAGTCGGGCGGCACGTCGGTGCGGCCGGCCGGGCGCTACCTCACCGCGTGGAAGCGCCAGCCGGACGGGCAGTGGCGCGTGGTGGTGGCGGTGCACAACGCCTCCAAGACGGCGATGACGCCGCCGCGGGCTTCACGCCGTCGTCCACGCTGCCGGCCCCGGAGCCGCGCGCGATGGCGCCCGCGCAGGTGCTGGAGGAGGCGAAGGCCGCCGACCGCGCCTTCTCCGCCCGGTCCACGTCCGAGGGCATGGGCAAGGCCTTCACCGCCTGGGCCGCCGAGGACGCGGTGCTGCCGCTCGGGTCCGCCGGCATCTTCGGCCATGACGCCATCGCGAAGGCGTACGCGCCGTTCACGCTCGATAAAATCGACCTGCGCTGGGAGCCGGTGCTGGGGGACGCGGCGGGCTCCGGCGACCTCGCGTACACGGTGGGCCGCGCCGTCGCCACCGGCAAGAACGAGCAGGGCCAGCCGGAGGTGGACCACGTGAAGTACCTCACCGTCTGGCGCCGGCAGGCCGACGGCCAGTGGCGCTACGTCGCCGACGGCGGCAACTCCAGCCCCGGCCCGCAGGGGCCGTGAGGCCCGCGGTCAGCCCTTGAAGACATGTTCGCGGTGCCACCTCAGGTAGCTGGGGTGGGGCCGCCATTCAGGGCGCTCCGGCAGCCGCAGCCGGCGGTGGGGCTGGACGAGCCGGCCCAGGTCCTCGGGCACGCCGCGGGTCGCCAGCAGGACCCGGTGCTCGTCGTCGATGGAGACGAGGCCCCGGTCGAACATCCAATGCACCGTGCCCGTCAGGGCCAGCCCGTTGCGAACGGAGTCGGGGCCGTGTGACGCCACGGGCTGGATGTGCGCCGCCTGGACCTCCGGCCGCCCGCCGCCGTTGATGAGCCTCAGCCCGGAGATGGCGCAGGTCTGTTCATAGGCGCGGCGCACGTTGTGCCGGAAGGCGTCGTCCCGGAAGGGACGTGAGATGACCAGTTGTTCCAGCGGCCGCGCCGGATAGACGGCAGGTGGCTCCGCGACGCCAGGGGCGGGCAGCTCCCACGGGGCGTAGTCCCGGCGGAAGCCCAGGCGCGTGATGAGCTCGAACTCCGCGTCCTCCAGGGGACGGACCGCCCGGCCGAAAGCGCCCTTGTTCGTGCTGCCATCCGCCTTTCGCAAGGCCTCCTCGTAGTAGCGATCGCCCTCCCGGAATGGCACGGCGTGGTCGAACTCGAGGAAGTCCTCGATGAGCGCGTAGAAGTGTCCGGGCTGGGTCCTGTCCTCTTCCACGGCGTGGACCTTCGCGACGGCGAAGTAGGCCTGCCGCCCGTTCGAGCTTCTGGGGCCGCTGGCCCTGCGGGGCTCGTAGTAGAGAATCAGCTCACCGACGGCGGCCTCCACCTGTCGCAGATAGGTGCGCGGGAAGTGGTAGCGCACCTCGGGCTGGTCGTCATACGCCGAGCCTTCCGAGGTGGTGAAGACAGCCTTCGCCATGGGCTCCCTGTCCAGGTCGCGGAAGCACCAGGTTAGGGCCGGGCATCCGGGGTGTACATGCCCACGAGCCCCGGAGCCGCCCGTCACGGCCGGCCCCTCGCCGGGCATGTTCCGGCAATATTCCGTCAATAGCTGAAATAACTGTTTAGTCTTGTAATCCGGAGTGCCGCGCCGCATGAAGGACGCTCCCCCGTGATGAGGAGCTCCCCCTTCATGCGTTCCCTCCGGTTCATGCGTCGGCTGTCACTTCCGCTCATGCCGCTGCTCGCGCTCGCGGCCTGCGGTCCCTCCGAGCCCGTCACCTCCGAGCCTCCCGCGCTCACCGCGCAGGAGGCCGCGCTCACGGAGTTGCTCACCAACGGCACCTTCGGCTCCGGCACGGTGGCGCCGTGGTGGAACAACGCCAGCACGCAGTCGTATGTGGAGAGCGGCAGGTGGCGCGTGGACGTGGCGGCGAACACGGCCAACCCGTGGGACGCCATCGTCGGCAGAGCGGCCTGACGCTCACCGCCGGGAAGACGTACACGCTGGCGTTCACCGCCACCGCCACGGCCACCATCACCGCGCGCGCCACCGTGCAGCAGGAGGTGGCGCCGTACGCGTCCACGCTCACGCAGTCCATCACGCTGGACGGCACGTCGCGCCGGTTCACCTTCCCGTTCACGTCGTCGTTCTCGTCGGGCCAGGGGCAGGTGACGTTCCAACTGGGCGGCCGCGCCAACGCCGTCACCGTGCGGCTGGATGACATCTCCCTCACCACGGAGGGCGGCACGGGCTCCGGCCCGGTGGCGATGACGAGCGGCTTCTACGTGGACCCCAACTCCAACCCGGCGGTGTGGGCGCGCAACAACAGCGGGGACGGCCGCGCGGCGCGCATCAACACGTCCATCGCCTCGAAGCCCATGGCCCGCTGGTTCGGCAACTGGAACAGCGACATCACCCAGGCGGTGTCCAGCTACGTGGCCGCGGCGGACGCGGCGGACAAGCTGCCGGTGCTGGTGGCCTACAACATCCCCGGCCGTGACTGCGGCAGCCACTCCGGCGGCGGGGCCGGCAGCCCGGACGCGTACCGCGCCTGGATTGCCGCCTTCGCGGCGGCCATCGGCAACCGGCCCGCGGTGGTCATCGTGGAGCCGGACGGCGTCGCGCAGCTGGACTGCCTCCCCAACGACACGGAGCGCGCCACGCGCCTGAGCCTGCTGCGCTACGCCTCCGAGCAGCTGCGCGACCGCGCGCCCAACACCTGGACGTACCTGGACGGCGGCAACGCGCACTGGATTCCCGCCGACACCATGGCGCAGCGCCTGGAGTCCGCGGGCGTGCGCAACGTGCGCGGCTTCTCCCTCAACGTCTCCAACTTCTACCCCACGGCGGAGTCCACCACGTACGGCAACGCGGTGAACGCCGCACTGAACAGCCGCTACGGCTACACGCGGCAGTACGTCGTGGACACCAGCCGCAACGGCAACGGCTCCAACGGCGAGTGGTGCAACCCCGCGGGCCGCAAGCTGGGCGTCCCCTCGCAGACGGGCGGCGGCGCGGAGCTGCTCCTGTGGGTGAAGACGCCGGGGGACTCGGATGGCCAGTGCGGCATCGCGCCGGGCACGCCCGCCGGACAGTTCAGCCCGGACCTGGCCACCCGCCTCATCGACGGCACCTGAGCCCTCCTCGCACCCGTTCTCGAAAGGACCCGACGACATGACGATGGATCCACGGTGGCTGCGGGCCCTGGTGCTGGGCGTGGTGGTGGGCGGCGCGGCCTGCGGACCGGAAGACGCGATGGAGCCAGCCCTGGCACGGTCCGAAGCCGAGGCCACGGCGCTGCCCACGGCGGGCGGCGGCATCTTCATCACGGCCGCGGAGCTGACCCGCGCGAGGACGCGGGCCACCGCCACGACGGAGCCGTACGCGGAGAACGCTCGCATCCTGAAGGGCCGCGCGGATGCGGCGCTGACGGCCACGCCCAGGCCGTTCCGGATGACGGACGTCTCCACCATCACCTACCACTGGTGCTCGCCGGACACGGACGGCATCGACAACTCGCTGGCGGACGCGACGGGCAAGTTCACGGACGACGCGGACCGGATGCGCACGCTGGCGCTCCAGTACGCCGTCGGCGGGGACTCGAAGTACGCGGCGCGCGCGGCGCTGTTCCTGAGGACGTGGGCGTCGCAGCACACGCCCGTGAACCTGCACGACCTGCACGTGGACTACGCGGCGGCGAAGCTGGACGGCCAGACGACGGACTACTGCTCTGACCGCCCGTGGAACTTCGCGTTGGATGGCATCTTCCAGGCTTACGGCCTCATCAACGCCAGCGACGCGTACGTGCTGCTCAAGCGCAACGGCTACGCGCTCTCCGCCGCCGACGACACCGCCGTGCGCGAGTGGCTGCGCAAGACGGCGGAGGCGGTCAACTCCAGCTTCCAGGCCTGGACGCGCTGGGCGGACGCGCACCCCACCTCCAGCGCCTTCACCCGCTACCGCTCCGACAACCACCTCAGCTGGGGCCTCGCGGGCCTGATGGCCGCGTCCGTGGCGCTGCAGGACAACGCGCTGGCGGGCTACGTGATGGACGGCACGGCGTGGACGGACCGCCGCAACGGCGCGTACGCGAACCCGTCCTTCATCAAGGACGTCATCAACCGCGCCATCGAGTCCGGCACGGGCACGGCCAACGAGGGCCGCGTCTACGAGGAGAAGATCCTCCGGGACCCGCCCATCGGCTACTCGCTCTTCCACCTGTGGGCCCTGTCGCTCATCGCGCGCGGCGCGGAGGTGAACTACGCGCGGCCGGGCTTCTGGGACTACGCGGGCGCGGGCGGCGGCAGCATCCACAAGGCGTACACGCGCTACGCGGCCTTCATCCTGGGCGAGCGCGCCTCGCCCCAGGCCTCGGAAGGCCCGCCGAAGGACTACCGGTGGCTGTACGAGCTGGGCTTCACGAAGTGGCGGGAGGCGCGGCTGAAGAGCGTCATCCAGGTGGGCACGCGCAACCAGTACATCCTCCAGAGCATCGGCCCCGTCACGCTGGTGGTGGGCGAAGCCCTCTAATCAGGCCGACAGGCGATCATGGATACATCCGACGCGCAATCATGGTGTGGAGGTGTCCACGTTCAAGCGACGCACGTGCCCCCTCTCAGGGGCGCGTGTGTCGCTTTCACGGGCCACAGCGCATGCGAAGGGGCGTCGCCGCAGAAGTAGAGGAACTCGGGGCGTAGGCCCCGGAGGAGCCGGTGGCGCGCGGTTCACCGGACCGGTGGGTCTGGGTCGCCAGAAATCAAGCAGGCCGCGTCGCACGTCGCCCCATGGGGTCGTCCGCGGGAATTGATGGGTATCTCGCTGTCGGGCTCCATTGAGACAGCCTGTCCGAGGGCGCGGGGGGCAGCGACAGGCGCCGCATGGGCTTGCACGTGGAAGCCAATGCCACGTTCCTCAACGCAGGAGAT
The DNA here is from genome assembly GCF_046520365.1 of Corallococcus sp. 4LFB. Lineage (NCBI taxonomy): Bacteria > Pseudomonadati > Myxococcota > Myxococcia > Myxococcales > Myxococcaceae > Corallococcus > Corallococcus sp. 4LFB. The sequence goes on along the minus strand of NZ_JBKGHJ010000005.1, from coordinate 458 downwards.
TGCCTCCAGCCCCCCATCCTGCTCGGTAGCGAAGAGCTGGTCGCTGGAACCACGCGTCTCAATGCAGGAGCCCCCCTCGAATGCCGCGGCCTGTCCGGTAACTGATAGGGGATTGTCAGGCGCATGCGTCTCAACGCTGGTGAGCGCCTCGGGCGCGTCGTCCTGTGCCGAGGTCGACCCGGGCGCGCCGAGGATGCACTCCTGAGCGTGAGGCGCCTCGGGAGCGACTTGCTCCTGAGGACGTGGGGCGAATTGGTCGAGCACCCGCGCATCACACGTCTCCAGCAACACCGGCAGTTGGTGCTGAAGCGCCTGCATGTTGCGATCACTCACAGCATGCATCGCGCAGATGGCCCATTCGCGCAGCGGCTCACCGCCCATGAAGGGCAGCAGCCGGGCCCCAATGCCCCTGAAGGCCCGTTGCAGCGACTGGATGAGGAGCAGGTGCCCGGGACGTG
>NZ_JBKGHJ010000059.1:0-25726 GCF_046520365.1 Corallococcus sp. 4LFB | reverse complement strand
CGAGCCGGGCCTGGCCCAGGTGCGCGCCGCGCCCCGGAGCACGGCACCGACGGGAGCGCCGGGGCCGGACACGCTGACGCCGCGCGAGCGCGAGGTGCTGGGATTGCTGGCGGAGGGCCTGTCGAACAAGGCCATCGCGGACCGGCTGGACATCAGCGAGCACACCGCCAAGTTCCACGTCAACGCGGTGCTGGCCAAGCTGGGCGTGCAGCGCCGCACGGAAGCGGTGGTCCGCGCGGCGCGGATGGGATTGGTGACGCTCTAGCCGCTCAGGGTGTGACGAGGGCTCCCAGGTGCGCCCATTCATTGTCCAGGGAGGCCTTCAGCCAGTCTCGATGGAGTGAGGGAAGGGGCCACCCATCGAGATGAATCTGATTGGACGCGACAACCATCGCCCGGCCCCTGGCGAGGTCCGCGGCCACCTGCGCGCGCTTCGCCTCGAAGTCTGGCAGCAACCCGGCGGCCTGCTCCATCTGGCGCAGGCCCGTCAGTCGTTCCACCAAGGTGTTTCCTTCAGCGATGCGTTCACCCAGGGTCCACAGGGCGCGGCCCAACCGGATCCGCTCCTTCTCTGGCAGCTCCGTCGTGGCTTTCACCCGCTTGAACAGGACCATGGGGCCCACCAGCGCCAACTCGCCTACCGCGGCCATGAACGCGCCGTCGACAGGCGCCTCGATTCCCGCCACCTTCATGCGTCGCTCCGCAGCCGCGTACAGCCGGGCAAAGGAGGTGGTCCGGTACCTGGGCAGGGCGGCGATCCGCTCCAGGGCCTGAAGCTCCTCCTTCGTGAGCGGTGCCTCCTGTGACGTGTCCTCCAGCAGCATGAGCAATGGCAGTTGCGAATCCCGGGACTCGGCGGCGAGCGGGGCCAGCCGTTCCCGCAGCGAGGCCTGGATCTGCCGCCGCGCTGTTTCATCCATGGCTTCGCTGTGGAAGGTCTCGAGGGTCGCGCGCAGCAGGTCGGGATCCGCCACCTCGGACAGGTGACGCGCGATCCACCGCTGCTGCTCCTGCGATGGCCCGACCATCAACGCGGCGAGGAGCCGTGTGTCCGGAGCCTGTGTGCCATCCCACACCGCACGGATGGCCTCGGGTCCCCAGCCCGGAGTTCCCTCTGGCAGGAGCGGAGCCTCCCTGAAGTCCGGACGACCGGCTTCGATCCATGCGGCGATGAAGGCCTCGCGCCATCCACCCGCCGGATTCGCCCGGCGCAGCTGAACGAGTGCTTCGAGAACACGGCCTTCCGCCTGCTCGGGGGCCACCTCGCGCAACCGGGCCACTGTCTGGGCCGCCGGGTCCAGGGCGCCTTGCTCCAATTGCAGACAGGCCTGGACCATCAACGCCCCGGGTGCCTTCGGCGCGGCCTTCAAGGCCGAGGCGATCTCCCGTCGCGCCTCGGACAGCGCCCCCTTCCGCGCCTGGCTCGCGGACTCGCGGATCCGGTCCGCGACGGTCCTCTGGGGAGCTTCGTCCACGGAGGGAACAGGCGTTGCTCCGGTAAGGAGCACTCCCAGGGCCAGCAGGGACAGGGACCGCCGAGGAGAAATCATCCGCGCAGTCTACGCCTTCTTCCTTCTGCCTCCGGAAGGAGACTTCCGCCTTCGAGTGGCAGGTGACACCTCCACACGAGCGCGGTCCATCTGGTTGCTGCCCGCGGACCACCGTCTGCCTTCGCGCAACTCCCAAGCACGTACCGCACGAGCCACCAGGGGAGCCTTGTCCTCCAGGTAGTCGATCGTCACACGCCGCTGCTCGTACTCCTTCAGCCACTGCCTCCGATACCGGACCACCCGCTCATCATGGTCCAGCCCCAGCAGGCGGAGTGTCTCGGCGGCCCGCTTCCGCAGTCGAGGCGGGCAGCGTTCTGTCACCTGGAGTTGAAGCGATGGAAGGAGGAGCGCGAACCAATCATCATCGCGGTGTACGCACATCGCTCGAGGAAGGCCTGCGCGAGTTGAGCATTGCAGCGCCTCCAGTACGCGGGCGGGCGGCCGGGGACCTTCGCGTTGCGGCGCAACCACAGACGTCCAGGCTTTCTCACCCGGGAGTCGAAGTCCTCAGGCTCTCTTCCGGGAACGCACCGGATCACGTCCGCCTCCTCCATCGCGAGCGACGATCCACCGGGGCCAGAAGGGGTCTTGCTCCGGGAGCAGGCGCCGCAGTTCGGCGTCGATCTCCTTCAAGGTTCCCACGCCCTCGCGCTCGCCTCGCATGTAGGCCTCGGCGGCCTCCACCGCACGTTCAGCCTCCAAGGCACGAGCCTGAGCCAATCCCATGACAGGAGACGTGAGCCAGTCGTTCGCATCTCCCTGCTTCGCCCAGGGAAGCTGCCGCAGGCTCACCTGTCCCTTGTCGAGCTGGAAGAGGAAGAGGGCATCCTGCTCCTCGTCGAAGAATGGCTCCAGCGAGGCCAGGACCAGGGGGGAGTGGGTCGTCAGGAGCGTCTGGACAGAGGTCTCGCGCGCGAGGCCCTCAATGACCTGGATGAGCGACCCCACGATGCGACGCTGCCACAGCGGATGAAGATGGGTCTCCACCTCGTCCACCAACAGGATGAACCGCGGATCGCGAGGCCTCCCGAGGAAGTCCGAGGCCTGGGTGTGCTCGTGCCACGCCCAGACGATGAGGTAGGCCAGCCCGAGGACGCGCCGCATTCCCGCGGAGGCATGCACCACCGGGATGGTGCCGTACGGCATGTCGATGGTCGGGTAGTTCTGGACGTCTTCCACGGCCAGCCGCGTGGGCCTTCCAGGGCGGATCGGCTCATCCCTGGGAGAGAGCTGCTCCAGCGCGCGCTTCAGCATCTGGAACGGGGAGTGCGCCGAGCCATCGTCCTGCAACTGCCAGGTCAACCAGTCCCGGACGAGCCCATTACAGACTGTCTTCCCCTCGTACTTCAGTCCCTCCCACAGGTCCTGGGGAGAAAAGTGGAAGGCATCGGGTCTGCGCGGCAGGTCCGGGTCCGAGCGGGACGTCTTGTGCCAGTAGTTCCGCGCTGGATCCCACACGGAGAAGCTTCCATCGACGCGAGCATAGACGGTCAGGCCCGGCATGCTTGGGCGCCCTTCGGGCCAGGGCCATTGCTGCCGTTCCGGATCGAAACGGCTCGTCTTGTTCGACGCCCGCTGCGTCTTGCCCGTCAGGGTCCAGTCAATCTGACGCCGCTTCGCGCCACGATGGGGCCACGCGGGCAGGCCAGGCCAGGTCCCCGTCAGGCTCCACCACGCCACATCCAGCAGGAAGCTCTTGCCCAACCCGTTGTCGCCCGTGAGGACGTTCAACCGGGGTGCGAACTCGACGTCCAGGCGAGGCGCGGGGCCGACCCCCTGAAGGTGAAGCTCTCGGAGCATGCCCCGACACTTAGCGCATCCCGTCCATACCGCCCACTTTCGGAAGCCTGGATGGAGGGCCAGCTCACACCCGCCCCTGCCCCCGCGCTGCTACACTCCCGCGCCTCCATGGCCAACCAGGATTGGGTCTCGCGCCTGCTCACCGGGCGTGCGTCGGCGGACAAGGGCCTCAGCGTCCACCTCTCCGAACGCGACGGCGGCAGCCTCCACGACAAGATGCGGCAGGCGTATTGGTGGATCACCAACAACGCCGTCATCTGCCCCTACTACGACATCGAGTTCGGCGGCACCGCCGCCCTCAAGAACACCGCGGGCGACGAGGTCCACCTGCCGGAGGACATGAGCTACAGCTCCTTCGTCCTCATCCCGCTGCTCACCCTGTTCACCTGCCGCCGCGCCCTGCTCGTCGGCGGTCCGGGCCGCGGCAAGACGACGTCCGCCATCCTCATGGCGCTGCTCTCCGGCATGGGCCGCGAGGACGTGCACCGGGGCATCCAGCGCGGCCACCCGCAGCTGTCCATCGCGGACCTGCTCGGCGCGCCCCTGCCCTCCGACATGCTCAAGGCGGAGGACCTGTCCGCCGTGAAGGTCAGCTGGCGCAAGTGGATTGGCCAGCGCGTGAAGATCATCGACGAGTACAACCGCATCCCCACCAAGACGCAGTCCGCCCTGCTGTCGCTCTTGGGCGAGGGCTACGCGGAGATGATGGACCAGTACGTCTACACCGGCCGCTCGTCCTGGTTCCTCACCGCCAACGACGACCAGGGCGGCGGCACCTTCCAGGTCATCGAGGCGCTCAAGGACCGCCTGGACGTCGTCGTGCGCGCCGTGCCCTTCAACTCCGGCTTCGTGGACACGCTGCTCCAGCGCATCGAGTCCGACAAGTCCCCGGAGGAGCTGCTCCCCAAGGACATCGTCTTCACCCCCGGCGAGCTGGAGAAGGCCTACAACGCCATCCTCGCCGTGGAGGTGCCCAGGGGCGCCCTGGAGCGCGTGGCCTTCTTCCTGGGCCAGCTGGACTTCTGCCGCATGGCGTCCCCGCGCTTCGAGTTCAAGCACAAGGACACGCTCAAGCTCGCAGGCCAGACCGTGTCCGCCGTGTGCAACGAGCAGTGCCCCCTGGACAAGAAGGTGCACCTCTGCACGCAGACGGAGAACGGCACCAGCGTGCGCGCGTACCAGACCATCCTCCACTTCGCGAAGGCGCTCGCGTTCTTCCGCGGCCACCGCGCGGTGGAGCTGGAGGACTTCCGGCAGATCATCCCCTGGGTGCTGCACGACAAGCTCACCCCCAACGCGCGCAGCCCCTTCTTCGAAGCCAAGGGCAACAAGCTGCTGCTCCAGGACCGCGTGGCGTGGATCCGCAACATGTTCGACATGGCCATGGCCCGCTACGGCACGCACGCGCCCGTGCGCCAGAAGGTCGTCGCGCTGCGCGCGGAGCTGGACCTGGGCCTGGCCGGCGTGGACCTGCGCACCACGGAGCGGCGCCTGTCCGCCGTCACCGCGCTGATGAATGACCTGATGACCCGCCAGGAGCTGTCCGGCCCGGTGTACGAGGACCTCATCCACTTGAAGTCCCTCTACAGCCGCTACCGCAACTACGCGACGTGGCTGAAGGAGAACCCGGGCGGTCAGGGGCAGCCATGAGCACGTTCGTCGAAGACCTGGAGAAGGAGGCCCGCGGCCGGTTCGTGCGCTGGGACCCCGCGCTGTGGAGCGCGTTCCTCAACGGCCCCGGGGCCCGCATGGGCCGGGGGCTCGCGAGCGGTGACGCCTCGGCCGGCGAGGAGGTCCTGCGAAACTACCTGCGCCTGGGCGCCGAGGGCATCGGCCTGGGCTACCTGTACCCGCTGTCCGCCGGGCGGGTGAACTTCTTCACGCTCGCGTGGTCGGAGCTGCTGCCGCGCCTGTTGCCGGAGCTGAAGCAGGCGGAGCAGGCCCCGGCGCTCGCGCGCATGTGGAACCTCGGCGAGAACCTGGAGTCCGCGCCGCCCTGGGTGCAGCGGCTGTTCTGCCGCCTGGGCTCGAGCCTGTCCTCGCTGGAGGACCTGGAGGGCCACCTGCACACCATCGCCAACGAGGCCATGGAGCCGCCCTCCCAGACGCTGGGCGACACCTCCACCGCGCAGTGGGTGGACCTGTCGCAGGAGGACGCGCGCTTCATGCCCGGGGAGCTGCACTTCCTGGCGCCCGCCGTCGTCTGCGTGCACGACCGGCACCGCGCCACCGCCGCGGGCGGACGCGACGCGGCCACGCAGGGCGTGTGGCTGGTGAAGAAGCCCATGCTGCTGGGGCCCATGGGCTGCAACGAGCGGCTGGAGCCCTCCACGGGCAAGCCCTCCAAGGCGCTCACCTCGCTGGCGCAGCGCGACCCTCGCGCGGGGGACTGGTACAGCACCCAGCACAACGAATGGCGCGCGGTGGCCACGATGCACACGTCCCAGTGGCTGGCGGTCATCCTGCCGGCATGAGCGCGGGCGCGGCCTTCACCCCGGAGGAGGTGGAGCGGTGCTGGCGCGACGCGCTGGCGCTGTGGGACGTGCACGTGCACCTGAGCGCGCCCGAACCGCACCAGTCCTTCCAGCAGCGTGGCGAGGCCGCGGTGGACGAACCGCTCGCGTACATCGACCTGGTGCGCCGGCAGGTGTTCGTCCACTTCGACCTGCTCATCCGCATGGGCGCGCGTGACAGCCTCACCGCCGTGCTGGCCCACGAGATTGGCCACCACGTGCGCTTCCCGCACACGCTGGGCTGGGCCGCGGAGCTGCGCGTGCTGGAGCAGCGCCTCATCCCCGGCCTGGGCCAGTCCCTCACCAACCTGTTCTTCGACCTCCAGGTGAACGAGTTCGTGGGGCGCACCCACGCGGAAGCGCTGTGCGAGGTGTACCGGGGCTTCCTGCGCACGCCCGACGGGCGGAAGAAGAGCAAGCCCAAGACGAAGAAGGACCAGGACAAGAAGGACGCGGACCCGGGAGGCACGTCGCCGCTGTTCTGCTTCTACCTGGCCATCTACGAGGAGCTGTGGCGCAAGGAGCCCGGGCACCTGGTGCCCGAGGCCATGCTGGCGCGGCTGGAGGAGGCCTACCCGGGCTTCCGCGCGCAGGCGCGCATGTTCGTGCAGACGTTCTACGCGCTGGCCGACGGGCGGCTGCAGTTCCTCTACTTCTGCGCCAGCTTCATCCGCTTCATCGGCCTGCCCTCGGAGGTGAGCTTCTTCATCCCGCTGGGCGGCGACCTCGCCACGCCGGACGAAGGGGACCTGGACGCGGCGGTGCAGTCCGGCGGCCGGTGGGAGGACGCGCTGAACGAGGCCCGCGCGAACGGCTGGCTGGACGACTCGCACGACACGAAGGAGTCGGAGCCGCTGGACACCATCCGCCGCGCGACGGCGCACCTGCCCGGCACCGACGGCGGCAGGCTGCGGCGCGCGCTGGTGGCCCGGTACTACCGGCGGCTCGTGGACCAGCACATCCTCAAGCTGCCCGCCTCGCCCGCGAAGCCGGAGCCCTACCTGCGCACGATTCCGGAGGCGTGGGAGTACGGCGACGACCCGTCCACCATCGACTGGACGCTCACGGTGCTTGCGCAGGGCCCGCTGGCCGCGGTGAACCCGCTGCGCCGCGAGCTGGAGGCGGACCTGCCGCCCCCGTCGGACCTGGGCGTGCCCGCGCTGGAAATCTACCTGGACACCAGCGGCTCCATGCCCAACCCGGAGCAGCAGCTCAACGCGATGACGCTGGCCGCGCAGGTGCTGTCGGCCTCCGCGCTGCGCAAGGGCGCCACGGTGCGCGGCATCATCTACTCCGCGGACAACCCCATCGTGTCCCCGTGGATGTACGACGAGGAGACGGCGCGCGACTTCTTCCTGCAATACATCGGCGGGGGGACGTGGTTCCCGGTGGAGGTGATGGAGGCGCTGTCCCAGGAGCGGCCGGACGTGCTGCGCGTCGTCATCTCCGACAGCGACTTCCTGGCGAACCTGCGGCAGGAGGGCGCGCTGCCGCGGCTGATGCGCGGGATGGGCCGGTCGCGCCGGGTGGTGGCCTTCCTCGCGCTGCCGGACGAGGCCCAGGCCCGGCAGGTGCTGGCGCCGGTGCTGGGCAGCCCGCGCTTCCGGCTGGCGACGGTGCAATGGATGTCTGACTTTGGCCGTGCCGCCGCGGCGCTGGCCGATGCCCTGTTGGAGAAATGATGGCGGTCTCGATTCCCCACCTCCGTGAGCAGCTGGCGGCCACCCCCATCGTGTCGCCGTACCCGCACGACCTGGCGGTGGCCATCGTCTGCGACACCTTCCGCATGGCCAGCCAGCGGCCCCCGTCGCAGGCCGAGTGGGCGAAGCTGGAGCAGCGCGTGAAGAACCCGCTGTTCCGCGAGCAGGTGGGCATGCTCGCGCACGTGCTGATGTCCTCGGACCTGCGCAAGAAGACGGTGCTCTACCTCACGCCGGACCGCACCCCGCAGGCGCGCCTCCAGCAGTTCTTCGAGGAGGTGCATCCCCTCACCGCGGAGATGGTGCGCTCCAACGCCTTCCGCCAGGAGGAGTTCCTGCGCAAGTGGGTGGCCGCCCTGCGCGCGGACATCGAGGGCGAGACGGAGGCCGAGTCCAGGCGCCGCCTCAAGGACCTGGACTACCGCCAGGCCGTGACGGACCTGCGCAAGGTGGAGGAGGCGCGCAAGAAGGAGGCGGACCGGCGCAAGGAGCTGCTCCAGGAGGCCGCGCGCAAGGACGCCGAGGCCCGGGGCTGGCGCGAGTGACGCTCGGGGTCGCGCCCAGGGCACGCATCCGCCGCGACAGCCACACGCAGCGCCCGCACCTGCCGTGGGCGCTGGACGTGGCGGCGGGGCTCGCGCGGCACGCGGCCACGGGGGACGAAGCCGCCGCCCGCGCGGAGCTGGAGGCGCGACTGCCGGCCTTGCGTGAGGCGCCTCCTGGGTTCGCCCTACTACGTGCGCGTGCTGCGCGAGTCCGGCCTGCACCCGGGCGACCTGCGGCGGCTGGAGGACCTGCGGCACTTCCCCGCGTTGGATCGCGCCACGCTCGCGCGCCACTGGGAGGACGTGCCCACGCTGCCCGCCGCGTCCGACGAGTGCGTGGTGGTGAAGAGCTCCGGCACCACCGGGGACCCGGTGAACGTGCTGCGCGACCGGCGCGACTGCCTGCTCATGTGGGCCGTGCTGCGCTTCTTCACCGGACGCGCCAACACCGTGCCCCCGCCGCGTCCCCGCGTGGTGTTGCTGGACGCGCTGCCGGGCGGACTGGAGTACTCCGTGCGCCTGCCGCTGTTCCACGACGGCGCCCTGCACCGCGTCTCCGTGCTGCGCGACGACGCGGTGGCGCGCCTGCGGCGGGTGGGGGCCGCGGTCATCTTCTCCGACCCGGAGGGGCTGCGCTGGCTGCTCGCGCACCCGGAGGTGCCCTCCCCCGGGCTGGTGCTCACCTCCGCGCAGCACCTGCCGCACGCGCTGCGCGACGCCTGGAGCCAGGAGCGCGGCGTGCCGGTCCTCAACTACTACGCCGCCACGGAGACGGGGCCGCTCGCGTGGGAGTGCCTGGAGGACGCGAACCGGGGCCGCTTCCACGTGCTCACGCCGGACGTCTGGCTGGAGCCGGACGGGGACGACGTGGTGGTGACGCGGCTGCGGCCCAGCGTGCTGCCGCTCTTGCGCTACCGGCCCGGGGACACGGGCACCGTGCGGCGCGACGCGTGCGCCTGCGGCTTCCACGGCTGGACGCTGACGGGCTTCGGGGGACGCGGGGCCTGCGCGTTCCACACGCCCGACGGACGCGCGGTGGACGCGTGGTCCCTGGCGTGGGTGTTCAAGCACCACCCCCTGCGCGCCTTCCGCCTCACCCAGGTGACGCGCGAGCGCTTCACGCTGGAGCTGTCGGGCGCGCCCCCGGACAGCGTGGCCTCGCTGTGCGAGCGGCTCGCCGCGGCGCTGCGCAACCTGGGCTGGGCCGCGCCGGTGGTGGAGGCGGCGCGGGGGATGCAGGCGCACGGCGAGGGGGGACCGTCGCCGGTCGCCAAGCCGCTCCCCTTCCGTTGCGAGCTGGCGCTTCCAGGGTGAGCCAGGCCCTCGCACTGCCGTTTGCCCTGGATTCCCACGCCTTGCATGAGGATTCTCCCAGGTGCGTCGCACCCGCACGGAGGACACATGGAGACTCGGAAGCTGGGCAGGCAGGGCCTCACGGTTTCGGCGCTGGGCCTGGGCTGCATGGGCATGTCGGAGTTCTACGCGGGCCGCGATGACGCGGAGTCGGAGGCCACGCTGCTCCACGCCCTGGAGCGGGGCATCACCTTCTTCGACACGGCGGATGCCTACGGCCCCGGCCGCAACGAGGAGCTGGTGGGCCGCGTGCTGGGCCCCACCGCCAGCGCATCGTCCTGGCCACCAAGTTCGGGCTCGTGCGCGACCCCGCGAACCCCCAGGCGCGCGGCGTCAACGGCCGGCCGGAGTACGTGAAGCAGGCGTGCGACGCGAGCCTGAAGCGCCTGGGCATGGACGTCATCGACCTGTACTACCTGCACCGCGTGGATCCGCAGACGCCCATCGAGGACACCGTGGGCGCCATGGCCGAGCTGGTGAAGGCCGGCAAGGTGCGCTTCCTGGGGCTGTCGGAGGTGAACTCGGAGACGCTGCGCCGCGCGTGCGCCGTGCACCCCATCACCGCGCTCCAGTCGGAGTACTCGCTGTGGAGCCGCGACCCGGAGGACGGCGTCCTCCAGACGTGCCGCGAGCTGGGCGTGGGCTTCGTGCCCTACAGCCCGCTGGGCCGCGGCTTCCTCACCGGCCAGTTCAAGCGCATCGACGACCTGCCGGAGGACGACTACCGCCGCCACTCGCCCCGCTTCCAGGGGGAGAACTTCCAGCGCAACCTCGAGCTGGTGGAGCACATCGACCGGCTCGCGAAGCAGAAGGGGTGCACGCCCGCGCAGCTCGCGCTCGCCTGGGTGCTGGCGCGTGGGCAGGACCTGGTCCCCATCCCCGGCACCAAGCGCCGCAAGTACCTGGACGACAACCTGGGCGCCCTGGACGTGAAGCTCACGGAGAAGGACCTGGCGGACATCGAGGCCATCGCGCCGCCGGGCGTGGCCGCGGGCGAGCGCTACCCCACCACCATGCAGGGCCTCCTCCAGAGCAACACCCCCCGGGAGGCACGCTGAGCGCCGCCCCGAGGCCAGGCAGCCCCCCGAGCCCATGACCGTCCCTGTCCCTTCCCCCCCGGAGCAGCCACCGGCGCCCCGGCCATCGCTCGCGCCTCCGGCGCCTCCAGGCGGGGCCCGGAAGGAGGAGGGCTCCGCCCTGCTGCGCTACGGGCTGGCGGTGGCGAGCGTCCTGGCGGGCCTCCTCGTCCAGCGGGCGCTGTGGCCCTTCATGGTCAGCAGCTCGTTCCTCGCCTTCTTCGCGGCGGTGATGTTCGCCAGCTGGCGCGGAGGCTGGGGGCCGGGGCTGCTGGCCACCGGGCTGTCGCTCCTCACGGTGCACTATTTCTTCCTGGAGCCCCTGGGCGCGTGGGACCTGGCGCCAGGCAAGCTGGTCTCGCTGGGCCTCTTCCTGGCGCTGTCGCTGTTCGTGACGACCCTCAACGTGCGTTTGCGCCAGGCCAACGCGGAGCGCGCGGACCTGCTGGAGCGTGAGCGCGCGGCCCGCGCCGCCGCCGAGTACGAGCGCGCGCGGCTGCGGGAGCTGTTCATGTTGGCGCCCGCGCACCTGGTCATCTTCCGCGGCCCCCAGCACGTCTTCGAGCTGTCCAACCCCCTCAACACCGCGATGCTGGGCAACCCGGAGCGCCTCCTGGGCCTGCCCGCGCGCGAGGTGGGCCCGAAGGAGGAGGCCGAGCGCGTGGGCCAGATGCTCGACCACGTCTACACGACGGGCGAGCCCTTCATGGCCCAGGAGGTGCCCCTCAAGCTGCCGCAGCCGGACGGCTCCATCCGCGAGTACATCTTCAACGTCACGTACACGCCCACGCACGACGTCCGGGGGCAGGTGGACGGCGTCGCCGGCTTCGCCTTCGACGTGACGGACCTGGTGCGCGCCCGTGCGCGCGCGGAGCGGCTGGCGCGCGAGCTGTCGCACAACGAGGAGCACCTGCGCCTGCTGGCGGGGGCCAGCTCCTTCCTGGCCACGTCGCTGGACTCCAAGGCCACGCTGAGCAACGTGGTGCGCCTGGCGGTGCCCACCGTGGCGGACTGGTGCATCGTCGACATGACGACGGGGGACGGCGGCCTCCAGCGGCAGGAGGTCGCGCACGCGCCCGGCGAGCCCGCGGAGCTGCGGGAGCCGCTGTGGACCCCGGCCCCCTACGAGGCCATCGCGCCCGAGCTGGGGGGCGCCATGCCGCTGCTGCTCCGGGGCCAGCCCTTCTTCATCCAGGACGTCACCGAGGAGGGCTTGCGGCAGCTGACGAGCGACCCCGGGCGGCTGGAGGTGTTCCGCAAGCTGCGCCTGCGCTCCCTCGTGCTGGTGCCCATGGTGGCCGGGGAGCGGCCGCTGGGCATCCTCAGCTTCGGCACCACCTGGCGGTCCGGCCGCGGCTACACGGCCGCGGACATCCCCTTCCTCCAGGAGCTGGCCAACCGGGCCGCGCTGTCCATGGAGAACGCGCGGCTGTACCACGAGGCGCGCGAAGCGGTGCGCCTGCGCGACGAGTTCCTGTCCATCGCGAGCCACGAGCTGAAGACGCCGCTCACGCCGCTCAACCTCAAGCTCCAGGCGCTGCGGCGCGAGCTGGACCGCACCCCGGGCCCGGTGCGGCGCGAGCTGGTGGAGAACTACCTGGACGTCGGCTCGCGGCAGCTGAAGAAGCTGGCGGAGCTGGTGAACGACCTGCTGGACGTGTCGCGCATCGCGGCCGGGCGGATGTCCCTGGAGCCCACGCCGGTGGACCTGGTGGAGCTGGTGCGCGACGTGGTGGCCGCCTACGAGGGCCCCGCCGCGCGCTCCGGCTCCACGCTCCAATTGGAGTGCGCGGACGCCGTGACGCCGGGCCTGTGGGACCGGCCGCGCCTGGAGCAGGTGGTGGTGAACCTGGTGGACAACGCCATCAAGTACGGCCAGGGGCGCCCCATCCACGTCCGCCTGGAGACGCGCGAAGGCAGGGCGGTGCTGACGGTGCGGGACCAGGGCATCGGCATCGCGGAGGACTCGCTGCCGCGCCTCTTCGGCCGCTTCGAGCGCGCGGTGAGCGGGCGGAACTACGGCGGCCTGGGGCTGGGCCTCTACATCACCCGCACGCTGGTGCAGGCCATGGGCGGCACGGTGCGCGTGGAGAGCCGCCTGGGCCAGGGCTCCGTCTTCACCGTGGAGCTGCCCCTGCACGCGGAGGCCCCCGCGGCGTGATCAAGAAGCGGCGCGGGCGCGAGGCAGCTGCGCGTGCGGCTCCCACGGGCCGCTGGAGCCCAGGCAGTGGCGGCAGGTGGCCAGCGGGGTGTCGCGTTCCAGGTAGGCCAGGAGGCGCGTGAGCAGGTCCGGGTCGTCGAGCGGCACGCCGTCGCCTTCCGCGAGCGCGGGCAGGTGCGGGTGCGCCGCGGCGAGGACGGTGGCGACGTGGGGCGGCCGGGTGCAGGTGTAGAAGCGGCCCCGGTGGACCAGGTGGCAGCGTTGCTTGAGCCAGCACTTCGCGAAGACGTCGTGCACCTGCGCGTCGGACGCGAGCGGTGCGTCCGGGGTGATGCGCTGGAAGCGGTCGATGGCCTTCACGGTGAGGTGGACGCCGTGCTGGTCGCAGCGCTCGGTGATGCGGGCGATGGAGCGTTCGGGCAGGGGCGCGGACGTGTAGAACGACAGGGTCATCCGGTCGAGCCGTTCGTACACGGCGTCCGGAGCGCTCTGGGCGAGGAAGCCGTTGGTGGTGACGGACACCTGTTCGGCGATCCCGGAGGCGCGCACCTCGTCCAGCACGGCGGGCAGGTCCGGGTGGAGGAAGGGCTCACCGCCGGTGAGCTTGAAGACGTTGGGCTTGAGCACGCGGGAGAGCCGGCGCAGGTCTTCACCCAGCGCCTGGGGAGACACGGCCCACGCGGGCAGGTGCGGCGACAGCGGGCAGCACTGCACGCAGCGCAGGTTGCAGTGCGTGGTGACGTGCGTCTCCAGGGACCAGGTGAGGACGCGGCTGTCGTGAAGCTCGTAGCGCACGGCGCGGGAGTCTAGCGGCTCGGCCGGGCTTCACAGAACGCCAGGACCTGGGTGAACGGATACTCGGTCAGGGTGCCGAAGAGCTTGTGCCCCGTGAGCTTCGCCTTGGAGAGCGCGGGGCTGCTCAGGCCGCAGAGGAAGCGGGTCGCCTGCCTCGGGTGTCCCAGCGCCTCCGGATGCTTCGCGACGAGCGTCTGGAACGTGGCCGCGTCCAGTTGCTCGCGCAGGTCCGGCCGGGGATGCGGCGGCGGCAGCACTCGCGCCACGCCCGTGCGGCAGAAGGTGCAGTGGCCGCACGGGGCTTCGCGCTGCTCGCCGAAGTGGGCCACCAGCGCGTTGCTCTGGCAGCCGTCGTGCGTGACCAGCCGGAGCACGTCGCGCACCCGCGACACCTCCTGGACCTCGCGCTTCTGGAAGCGCTCCTGCAACAGGGCCACGAGCGCCTTCGTGTCCTCGTGCTCGCGCAGCCGCGTGTAGCGCTGGCGCGGTTCGGCCACCTGCACCTCGGCCCAGCCCTGCTCCTGGAAGTAGTCGAGCGCCTTCACCACCCGGTCTCGCGGCTGCTCCAACGCCTTCGCCACTTCAGCGACGTCGAACGTGTACCAGGTGCGGCCCTTCTTCGCGTGCGCGAACAGGTCCTTCACGAAGCGCGCGCGCTCCCCCTGGAACCTGCCGATGAGCGCTTCCACCGTCCCCGCCGGCTGCACCTTGTAGCCCGCGTAGAACGGCGTGCCCTGGCGCAGCACGCCCTCCAGCTCCAGGTACGTCAGCGCCGTGCGCAGCACCAGGGGCCGCAGGTCATGACGGTTGCCCAGCGCGTACAGGTCCAGGTGCAGCTCCGGGCCCGAGGACAGCAGCTCCTTCACCAGCGCGCTCAGCGCCTCCGGCAGCGGCGTGTCCCCGAGCGCGAAGTTCTCCAGCGTGGGCACGTCGTCCGGGCACGCGAGCAGCTCCACCACGGAGGGCTTGCCGTCGCGGCCCGCGCGGCCGATCTCCTGGCTGTAGCTCTCCAGGCCCTTGGGCAGGTTGTAGTGATACACGGCGCGCACGTCCGCCTTGTCGATGCCCATCCCGAACGCGATGGTCGCCACGACGATGTCCTTCGCGGAGTGGGTCCACGCCTCCTGTACCCGCTCGCGCTCCTCGGACTCGAGGCCCGCGTGGTAGGCGCTCGCGGGCAGTCCCTCCGCGCTCAGGAGCGCAGCCACGCGCTCCGCGGTCTTCTGCAGCGTCACGTAGACGATGGTGGAGCCGGGCGGGCGCGACTTGAGCCGCTCCACCAGCAGGGCGTCGCGCACCTCCGGGCCGGTGGGCGTGGTCTCCAGCGTGAGGTTGTTCCGGTAGAAGCCGGTGACGACCGCGTGCGACTCCGGGATGCCGAAGCCCTCGCAGATGTCGTGCACCACCTGCGGCGTGGCGGTGGCGGTGAGCGCCAGGATGCGCTCGGCCTGGAGCGTGCGCGCCGCCTGCGCGAGCTTGAGGTAGTCCGGCCGGAAGTTGTGGCCCCACTCGGAGACGCAGTGCGCTTCGTCCACCGCGAAGAGGGAGATTTGGAGCTCGCTCAGCAGCCCCATGAAGCGCTCGTTGTTGAAGCGCTCCGGGGCCACGTAGAGGAGCTTGAGGGTCCCGTCGCGCAGGGACTCCGTCACCTCGCGCGACTCCTCCAACGACAGGGATGAGTCCAGCCGCGCGGCGCGGATGCCCCGCCGCTCCAATGCGTCGATCTGATCCTTCATCAACGCGATGAGCGGTGACACCACCACCGTGAGCCCGTCGAGGAGCAGCGCGGGGAGCTGGTAGCACAGCGACTTGCCGCCGCCCGTGGGGAACACCGCGAGCGCGGAGCCCTGGGGCTGGAGCAGCGCCGTGAGGACCTCACGCTGTCCCGGCCGGAAGGCCTCCAAGCCAAAGCGCTCCCGCAACACGACCTCCACCGCGTCCGCCTGCATGTCCCGCCCTTCCCTGTTCGTGTGAAGCGAAGTGTCTCCTCGGGAGGATAGCCCACCGTCTCCGAGCTTCCCCCTGATACGACCGGAGGCAGCCTCTATGATGTCGCCCGCATGCCGACCCGGCCTCCCAGAGCGTCACCCCAGGGAAGGACTCCCACGCGCGGCCTGGCTCCTCGGGCGGTGAGCGACCTGCTGTTCCACGCCCGCACGTCCAACGCGGAGCTGCGGCCAGAGGCGGAGCCCCTCCACGTAGCGCTGCCGCGAGTTCTCCGTGAAGCGGTGGCACGCGATGAGGAAGGGCTCGCGGCGCGGCTGCTGGCCGCCTGGTCCGACACCGTGCGGGCGCATGTCGAAGCAGGCACGCATGAGGTGAGCCTGAGCGGCGGCGTGGACAGCGCGGCCCTGTGCGCGATGGCGGCCCGGCATGCTCCGGGGAAGGTGCGCGCGTGGACCATGGACGTGCACTTCGCGGACGCGGTGGAGCGAAGCAACGCGCGGCGGATGGCGAAGGTGACGGGCGCGGAGCTGGTGGACGTGCTCATCCCGGACGCCGTGCTCCCGGACCTGTTCGAGCACGCCGTCCTCGCCAACCAGACCGTCATCCTCAACGCCCGCGCCGTGGCGAGCGACGTGTTCTATCTGGAGGCCCGGCGGCAGGGCGCGGGCCCCGTCCTCCTGAGCGGCGCGGGAGCGGATGAAGTGCTCCAAGGCACCCCCGGCGCGCTGGCTGCCGCGAAGGCTCGCGTGGACGAGGACCGGGCCCTGGCCGCGCAGGTCTTGAGGCACGAGGCCCTGGTGGCTGTGGACAACTTGCGGGCGCCGCTCCGAGCCGGCTCGCGCGATCATGAAGAGGCCCCCGGAGCGACACGGGGGGCTGTGGACAACTCGGGGAGGCCCCTGGAGGGGGCGCCGCGTGGCGATCAGGAATCAAAGCCATCCACGGGGCGTGCTCCCTCTGGAGATGGCGGTTCCGATCAAGCGGCGGGTCCTCATGATGACTTCACCCCTGTGGACAACTTGAGGGCTGTTTCCGAGGGCATGAACAGCGATCACGCCCCACGCGCCACCCCTGTGGACAACCTGGGGACCGTGCTCGCCGCGCTGCCCGCGCCGTGGGATCTGCCGGCGGCGGATGCGCTCCCCACCGAGGAGCTGCGCTACGCGAAGTGGGTGCTGTCCGAGCTCATCCTCCCGCCCGAGCTGCGGGGCGCCCGGGCGCACGGGCTCACGGTCCGCACGCCCTACCTGGATGAAGGCTTCGCGCGGGTGGCCCTGGCCCTGCCGGAGTCCGTGCTGACGCGGGACGGGTTCGGCAAGTGGCTGTTCCGGCACGCGGTGCGCTCCCTGGTTCCAGAGGAGGTCCGCCTCGCGCGCAAGACGCCCCGGTACGGGCACACCGCCCTGTCCAGCCCGGTGCGCGCGCGCTGGCTGGAGCTGTATCGCGCGTGGCTCGCTCCCGCGAGGCTGGAGCCCCTCCAGGTCATCGACTCGCGAGCGGTGCTGGGCTTGCTGGAGCGCTACGTCCGCCTGCCGCCCGACGACGCGCAGGCCGGACCGATGGATCGGTTGTTGATGCGCCTCGTGTCCCTGGCCATGCTCCAAGCCCACACCGAGGCGCCTCCCTGAATGTCCCGAGTCCTCATCGCCACCTCGCCCGAGAAGGGCCACCTCAACCCGATGGTCGGCGTGGCCCAGTGGCTGCGCCGCCTGGGGCACACCGTCGGCTGGCTGTGCATCCCCGAACCCGCGCCGCAGCTCGAGTCCCTGGGCGTGGAGGTGCTGCGCCTGCCGCACGTCGAAGCCGCGCCGCCGGGAATCGAGACGGGAGGCGAGGCGCTGGCGAAGCTGGTGCTCGATGACGTGGCGCTGGGGAAGTGGATCCGGGGCCTGTTGCTGGACGCGGCGCCCGCGCTCCTGGAGCCCGTGCGCGAGGTGGTGCGCGCCTTCCGTCCCGACGTGATGGCCCTGGACGGGATGCAGTACGCGGCGGTGCTCGCGGCGCACACGGAGGGCATCCCGTGGGCGGGCGTGTCCTCCGCGCTGACGCTGCTGGAGCCGCGGCCGGAGATTCCCCTGCTGCGCAACGTGCGAGCACTCAAGGACGACCGTCAGGCCCTGTTCCGCCGTCACGGCTTCGATGCGCGCTTCCGCACCTGCGAGTGCCTGTCGCCCCGGCTCAACGTCATCTTCGCCACCGAGGCCTTCCTGGGTCCGGACGCGGGAGTGCCCCCGGACACGCTGCTCGTGGGCCCGTCCATTCCGCCCGAGCCCCGGGGCGACGAGGTGCCCTTCCCCTGGGAGCGCCTGGGCGGCAAGCCGGTGCTGTACGTGTCCTTCGGCAGTCAGATTTCGTATCAGCCGGAGCTGTTCCGCCTCATCGCGGAGGCCGCGAAGCCCTTCAACGTGACGCTGGTGTTGTGCGCGGGCGAGCTGGCGGACACGGACTTCCCGGGCACGCTGCCCGGTGACGTGGTGGCGGTCCGCTACACGCCGCAGCGTCAGCTGCTGGAGCGAGCGGCGGCGTTCATCTCCCACGGCGGCGCGAACTCCGTGATGGAGGCGATGACGGCGGGCGTGCCGATGCTGCTGTTGCCCGTGTGCAACGACCAGCCCGTGCAGGCGCACTTCCTGGAGAAGGCCGGAGCGGGACTCGCGAGAGACCCGCGGACCCTCACGGTGGAGTCGTGCCGGGAGGCCATCGCGCAATTGCTTGCACCGACGTCATCCCTGCGCGACCGCGTGGCGGAGATCTCCCGCTCCTACCGCGCGCACGACGGCGCGAGGACCGCCGCCGAACGCATCGCCGGGCTCGTGGCGTGAGTCCCCCGAGGTGGAGTCCTCGCAGGCACCACCCCGAGGGCGTGACCCCGCTGGAGGTGTGGAACCTGCCTGTGTTCGGGCGGGAGCTGTGGGAGTTGCTGGGCTCGCCGTGGGTGGAGGACGACCGGCGAGCGGGGGTGCCCGGAGCGACGCTCGCGGCGCGCGTGATGCCCGCGCTGGCGGAGGCGCTCTTCCTGCTGGTGAAGCAGCACGCGCCGGACGCGGCGTACCTGAGTGGAGGGCTGGCGGAGCTGGACGGCTTTCCCGCCGCGTTGAGGGAGGCCACGGCGTCGCTGTCCTGCCCGGTGCACATCGCGTTGTCACCGCGCTTCGCCCCCGTGCGCGCGGGGCTGCGCATGCTGGAAGCCACGGGCGCGCGAAGTCCGCTCTGCGTGGACGTGGGCCAGACGAGCATCAAGGTCGCGCGTCCCGGCGCCACGCGCGTCTTCGAGCGGGACCTCTCCACGCTGCCCCCGCTGTTCATCGGTCAGCCGCGGCCCGCGGACGGCCATCACCTCCGGGACACGGTGGCGTTCATCTCGGGAGCGCTGCGGACGTTCCTCGCGGAGGACGCCCGCGTGCCTCCGGACGCGCTGTGTCTGGCATTGCCGTGTCCGCTGGATGAGGACCTGATGCCCGGAGGTTGCACCTACGGCTTCGAGGGCACGGCCTCCCTGGTCCCGGACATCCTCGCCCACGCGGGCCTGCCGGACACGGGAGGCCCGGTGTTCGTGCTCAACGACGCGGAGCTGGCGGCCGAATCCGCGCGGCGGGCGCCCCAGGTGAAGGGACACCGCGTGCTGTGCCTGTCCCTGGGCTTCGGCCCGGGTGGCGCCCTGCTCGAAAAACCAGGGTCCTGACCGGAGGGAGAGGCGTCCTGCCCGAACGGGTAGGTCCCCGTCCTGCCCGGTCCGCCGATGTGGCGCGATTTCGAGCCCTTTAGTTTCAGGCTCGAAAGGAACACGCCATGTCCACCAACACCCTCCAGTCCCTCTCGCAGTCCATCTCCACCGTCGTCGAGCGCATCGCTCCCTCCCTCGTCCGCGTCGAGGCCCGCCGTCGCCGGGGCGCGAGCGGCGTCGTCTGGGATGCCGACGGCCACATCCTCACCACCAGCCACGCCGTCGAACACGAGGGCTCCATCCAGGTGGGCCTCGCGGACGGCCGCTCGGTGTCCGCCGAGCTCGTCGGCCGCGACCCGAGCACCGACCTCGCGCTCCTCAAGGCCGACGTCACCGGACTGACCGCGCTCGCCCCCGCGCCGCTCGATGACGTGAAGGTGGGCAACATCGTGCTGGCGCTCGGCCGGCCGGGACGCACGGCGCGGGCCACGCTGGGCATCGTCAGCGCGTTCGGCGGGGACTGGCGCACGCACGCGGGCGGCCAGGTGGACCGCTACCTGGAGACCGACGCGGACCTGCCGCCGGGCTTCTCCGGCGGCGCGCTGGTGGACGCGCAGGGCCGCTTCCTGGGCATCCCCACGGCGGCCTTCTCGCGCACCGCCGCGGTCATCCTCCCCGGCGGCACGCTGACGCGCGTGGCGAACTCGCTGCGCGAGCACGGCGGCATCCGCCGCGGCTACCTGGGCGTGGGCGCCTACCCGGTGCGCCTGCCGCGTGAAATCGACGGCACGAAGGCGGGCCTCATCCTGCTCTCCGTGGATCCGGACGGCCCCGCGCAGAAGGCCGGGCTGTTGCTGGGCGACGTGCTGGTGAGCCTGGGCGGCCAGTCGCTGCACGGCGTGGAGGACCTGCTGGGCTACCTGGGCGACGAGAAGGTGGGCGCGTCCATCCAGGCGAAGGTGTTGCGCGCGGGCGAGCTGCGCGAGGTGCCCATCACCGTGGGCAAGCGTTCTTGAAAGGAGCCGGCCATGAAACTGTTGCAGCAGCTGTCGGATGACCTGGAAGGACTCGTGGCCGGCGCGGCCCCGGCGGTGGTCGGCGTGGAGCACGCACGAGGCCACGGCACCGGCCTGTTCCTCACGCCGGACGGCTACGTGCTCACCAACCGGCACGTGGTGATGCGCACGCCCAGGCGCCTCACCGTGCAGCTCCACAACGGCGAGGAGCGCCGGGCCACGCTGGTGGGCGCGGATGCTCCCACCGACCTCGCGGTGGTGCGCGCGGAAGGAGACGGTTTTCCCACGCTGCCGCTCGCGGATCCGGAGACGGTGCGCGTGGGGCAGCTGGTGATGGCCATTGGCAATCCCTTCCGCCTGGAGCAGTCAGTGTCGCTGGGCGTGGTGAGCGCCATCAACCGCTCCATCACGCTGCCCGACGGCGTCATCCTGGAGGGGATGCTCCAGACGGACGCGGCCATCAACCCGGGCAACTCCGGCGGGCCGTTGCTGGACACGCGAGGGCGCGTGGTGGGGCTCAACACGCTGGTGCTGCCCTTCGCGCAGGGCATCGGCTTCGCGGTGAGCGCCACGACGGCGGCCTGGGTCGCCAGCCTGCTCATCCAGCGCGGCCGGGTGGACCGGAAGTTCCTGGGCATCGCCGCCACGGCGGTGAACCTGGAGCCCGCGCTCGCGAAGGACACCGGCCAGCCGCGAGCGGTGCGCGTGCTGAAGGTGCAGGAGGGCACGCCCGCGGATGACGCCGGGCTCCAGCCGGACGACCTGCTGCTCGGCATCAACAGCCGGCCAGTCAGCAGCGTGGACGACCTCCAGCGGCTGATGGCGCTCGCCATCGAGGAGGAGGTGCACCTGGACGTGCTGCGCAAGGGCCGCCGCAAGGACGTCTCCGCGCGGGCCCGCCACCGCCGCGAGCCTGTGGCGGCCTGAGCCCTCCGGGGAAGCTCACGGCCACGTCAGCATCAAGCCCACGCCATCCGGCGCGGGCACCAGCCGGGCCGTGAGCTCGCCGTTCAGCTTCGCGTTGAGGAACGTCAGCACGCCGTCGAACACGAGCAGGAACGCGCCCTGCACGAGCACGCTCTTGCCCCATCCCCTCAAGCGCTCCGAGTCCTTGCGCAGCCCGCGCTCCCACAACCACCCGCCGAAGGCGATGTAGCCCACGTCCAGGCCCGCGTTGAGGAGCAGCACCTTCTCCATCCGCTGCCCTTCGGACAGGCTGCGCGCCAGGTCCCACGTGGCCGGATCCGCCGTGGCCTGCCCGTGATAGCCGAGCCCCGCGATGACGAGGTTCACCACGTTCCAGGCCGCGTTCGCCTGGAAGAAGGCCCGCGTCTCGCCCTCGCTCGCGAAGTGCCCCGCGACGCCCGTGCCGATGTTCAGCACCGCCCAGCCGAACAGGATGCCCATGGCGGTCTGGTTCACGCGCACCGCTTCCGCGTTGTGCTCCGCGAGCCACGCCTTCGCGTCCGGCGCAGGCGCCTCCTGCGCCACCCCTGGCATCGCGAGGAACAACAACACCAGGACGCAGCAGGAACGCACGAGGCGGGCGGAGGCCATGGCGGCACTCTAAGCCTCCAGGCCTCCCTGCTGGACACCTCCCGCCCGGCGCGATTGTCCAAACCTGTCCGACTGTAGGACAGGTTCGTGCGGCACCGCGCTACCGGTCGCCGTCGTCGCTGAGCGGCGGCGCCTCCCTCGCGGGCTCCGTGCCCTTCTGCGCGCCGTAGCCGCCAATGCCCTTCTGGAGGATGCGGTCCTCGCCCACGTCTTCGTCCGTCACGTCACCCCGCTCGGTGCCGGGACGCTGGTGTCTGGCTTCCCGCTCCAGTTCCTCCGCGCTTTGGGTGTCCGTGCGCTCGGGCCCTTTCACC
This sequence comes from Corallococcus sp. 4LFB, assembly GCF_046520365.1. Taxonomy (NCBI): domain Bacteria; kingdom Pseudomonadati; phylum Myxococcota; class Myxococcia; order Myxococcales; family Myxococcaceae; genus Corallococcus; species Corallococcus sp. 4LFB. The sequence continues at coordinate 3,735 of NZ_JBKGHJ010000059.1, read as the reverse complement.
GGCGGCCCCTTGTTGCTGGCCATGGTCGCGTCTCCTGTCTGGATGTCCTGCCCTCCAGGACAAGGTCCGGCGCGCCCCCGCCCCCGACAAGGTCACGCCGCCCACCGGGCCCTCGGGGGCACGGCGTGCGTCGCGGGTCGGGCTAGCATCACCCGTCCGCCCTTTTCCGGAGCCTCCCGCCATGACCGACCCGGCGCCCCACGCCCGTCCCCCGCAGGACGCAGTCCCCGCGGGGTGTCCCGTCACGGCCGGAGGGAAGCAGCCCGGCCCCCATGTGCCCGGCCCCGTCTACCGCAAGCCCTTCTGGCGGGCGCGCCTGCCCGAGGTGGGCCGGGAGATCGCCTCCCTGGACGCACGGCGCGACTGCCAGCGCATCGTGCACCTGCTGACCAACTACGAGTTCCCGTTCGACATCGTGCGGTCCACGGAGATCGCCCTCTTCCACACCTACGGCAGCCGCTCCGTCTCCCGCCTGCTGGACCGCACCGGCGAGTTCCGCAAGCACGGCCAGAAGCGCTACGACGACACACGGCTGCTCATCGCGCGGTTCATGCAGTGCGGCTGGGACGTGGAGGCCGGACGCCAGTCGCTGGAGCAGATGAATCACATCCACTCCTTCTTCCGCATCCCGAACGAGGACTTCCTCTTCGTGCTGTGGACGTTCATCGACTTTCCCATCCAGTGGATGCGGGACTACGGCTGGCGTCCCTTCACCGCGCACGAGCGCGAGGCCTGGTTCCATTACTGGTGTAAAATCGGCCGCCGCATGGGGCTGAAGGACATCCCGGAGGACAAGGCCGCCTACGACGCCTTCATCCGCGACTACGAGGCCCGCGAGTTCGTCCCCAACGAAGCCAGCCACCGCGTGGCGCAGTCCACCGTGGACATCCTGGCCGGCTGGGTGCCGCGTCCGCTGCGCCCGCTGGTCTCCCCCATCAGCCTCAGCCTGGTGCCCCCGCGCCTGCTGCCCGCCATCCAGTTCGAGTCCCCACCCGCCTGGGTCGGCGGCCTGGTCCGGGGCGCCCTCAAGCTGCGCAAGCACGTCAAACGCCACGTCTCACTGGAGCGCTATCCCTCCATCCTGGAGACCACGCTCAACCGCACCTACCCGGGCAACGCCTACCGCATCGAAGGCCTGGGCCCGGACTACGCCCACCGCGAACCGGAATGAAACCGGGTGAGCCAGGCACAGAGGGTGGCCACGGCTTCATCCAGCGTCTGACGTGGCCCCCAGAACATCGGGGCAATCGCCTCGAAGGCGGCCTGGAGGGCCACAGCACCTTCACCCTTCGGGAGGAGGTCCCGCGTGTCACCGGCAGGGAGCGCGGCGATCTGCTTCCGCCGAATCATCTCCGTGGCCAACGCACGGACGTCGGGGTAGTCCGCAAGGGGCGGTAGCGCATCCTCGGCGGCGATGATCCGCGCCGCGTCCTCGTAGTGACGCACGAAGGTGGCGGGCTCCAACTGTTCCTTCTGGAGCCGCCGCTGGATGGCATCCACCTTCTCCAACAGCGTGACCATGGGATGGACGCACCGCACGGCCCTGGGGCGGTTGTCCCGGAAGTCAGCCAACTGCCGCTGGGCCTCCAACTCCTCGTGAACGAATGACGTCATGTCGCGCCGGACAAAGGGCGTCACCCGCGCATTGCCGACCTCCAGGAGGACGAAGGGGCGCAGGATTCCGACCAGGCCTCCCAGATGCTGCGCGGGATACAGGATGCGCACGTTGGCGGATCGCCAGTACCGGTCCGCCCCATCGACATCGAGTTCTACCCGCGCCCCAGGAACCTGGATGCGTTCGGCCAGGGCCTCGAAGTACGCCCGGCGGGCGTAGTAGTCCTTCTCGGTGAGGCCCAGGGACAACCGCCGCTTGTCCGCGACGATTCGCAGCAACTGTTCAAACTCAGGATCGTCGTGGACGAAGTTCATGCAGGGCAGCGCGGATCGCGTCGTGAATCAACGCACGCGTGCTCTGCCTACCAAACCGGTCAGACATCTCCCCCAGCCGCCGGGAGTCGAACGCACGTCGACCCAGCGCGCGCGTCAATGCATGCGCCAGCTTCGTCGGTGAGACACCGGCACTCCCGGCATTCTCGAAGAGATCCACCACGAACCATTCCGGCGTCGGGGGCTGCGGGAAGGCGACACGCCGCAGTTCGAAGGCCCTGCCCCCCAACTCGAAGCGACCCGAGCGCTTCGTGTTGTAGACGAGCACCGAAGCGAAGACCGCGGTGGACCCCAGGCCGAGCGCGTTCCATCGCTCAGGGCCCGTGAAGACGAAGGGGCTGCCCTCCAGGAACGCCTTCATGATGGCTTCATCGGACGGGGCCACCACGCCGAAGCGTCCCCGCTTCGGACAGGCATAGAGCCCGTGCGCCAGGGGAACCAACACGCCCTCGCCCACCAATCGCCGGGCCAATCTGGGTGCATTCGCCCCCCACGTGGCCAACTCCTTCGTCCGATAGACGCGGCCCGGCTCGAGGATTGGATGGACGGCGGCAGGCATGGTGGTACGAAATTTCCCGAAAAATAAATACAACGTCAACATCGCCACCGCGAACCGGAATGAAGAAGGCCCGTGTCCCTTGGCGGGGACACGGGCCTTGGAACCTCACGACGTGAGGCGGCTCAGCTCTTGTACTTCACGGAGCAGCCGTAGGGCTCGGAGGTCGCGGTGGGGACCTGCTTGCCGTTGAGCAGCGCGTCCACCGCCGTCTGCACGTAGTTCACCTTGGTGGCTTCCTTGCCGCGCGGGTCGTTGTCGATGGCGCCCGCGTAGCGGACCACGCCCTGCGCGTCGATGACGTACATGTGCGGCGTCGTCTTCGCCGCGTAGCTCTTGCCCACCTTGCCGTCCGTGTCGATGAGCACCGGCTGGCTGAGGCCCTCCTTCTTCTTCCACTCCGCGGCGCTCTTCGCGTCGTGCGTGGAGGACGAGTCCACCGTCAGCCACACCACCTTCTTCGCGTCGAAGCCCTTCTGCGTGTTCTGCATCGTCTTGGCCTCGTAGTGCCGCTTCACGAACGGGCACTCCGGGTTCGTCCACTCGAGCACCACCACCTTGCCCTTGTACTCGGACAGCGAGTGGGCCTTGCCCGCCTCGTCCTTCAGCGTGAACGCCGGAGCGGGCTTGCCCACCTCCGCGGTGTCAGCGGCGAAGACGGGGGCGGACACGAACGCCGCGGTGAGAGCGAGTGCCTTGAAGACCTGCTTCATGACGGGACCTCCAGTGAATTGAACGCTGCGCACGAACGAACGACACAATCCCGGCTCAAGGCCGGGCACACACCACCGAGCCACCCTTCAACGGCGACCCACACTCCGCCGCGCGCCGCACCGCCTGGATGACGCTGTCCGCGGTGAGCAGCTCGTTGAGCACCTCCGGCGCGTCCGGCGCGCCCGGGCTCAGCACCAGGTACATGGGCACGCCCGCGCGGCCATGCTCCGCCAGCTTCGTGGTGATGCGCGCGTCCCGCCGCGTCCAGTCCGCCACGAAGAAGGCCACGTTGTGCTTCAGGAACGCCTGCCGCACGTCGTCGCGCGACAGCACGGTGCGCTCGTTGAACTTGCACGTGAGGCACCAGTCCGCCGTGAAGTCCACGAACACCGGCTGCCCCGCCGCCAGCGCCGCCGTCACCGCCGCCTCGTCCCACGGCTGCGAACCGCCATGCGACGACGCCACCGCGCCGCGCGTCTCCAGCGACGCCTGCGCCTCCTCGAAGCGCAGCGCCACCG
>NZ_JBKGHJ010000599.1:0-4495 GCF_046520365.1 Corallococcus sp. 4LFB | reverse complement strand
CTTCCGCCACGGCGTGCGGCCCGGCTTCGCGGTCTCCTGCTCGGGGCGTCCGGCCGGCCGGGCGCTCGTGCCTGGCCCGGCGTGACGGCCCGGCGCTTCGTTCGCGTACTCGCGGCGGCGCATGGGCGGCCGCGCTCCGGTGGCACTCGGGAGCGGCGCCTCGTCCTCGAACTGGAGCGCCTCGAAGTCGATCTTCCGCGACGTCGTGTTCGCGGACAGCAGCCGCACGCGCAGCTTCTGCCCCACGCGCACGCGCCGGCCATTCGAATACACGAGCGCGTGCGTGCGCTTGTCCAGCTTGGAGCCCGGCCCCAGCGTCTCCGCCTTCACCAGTCCCTCGACGTGGACCTCGTCCAGCTCCACGAAGAAACCGAACTCGGCGATGCCCGCCACCGTGGCGTCGAACTCCTCGCCCACGCGGTCCTTCATCATCAGGGCCGCGTAGAACGCCACCACCTCGCGCTCCACCGTCATGGCCGCGCGCTCACGCTCGGAGCACTGCTGCGCCATGCCCTCCAGGGTCGCCTCCTCGCGCTCCAGCTGCGACTCCGACGGCCGCTTGCCCTTGCGCGCCCACACCGCCTTCAGGATGCGGTGCACCAGCAGGTCCGGATAGCGCCGGATGGGCGACGTGAAGTGCAGGTAGTTCTCCGCCGCCAGGCCATAGTGGCCCACGCGCGCCGACGTGTAGACGGCCTGCATCATGGAGCGCAGCAGCAGTTGGTTCAGGGCCCGCTGCTCCGGGTGTCCCTCCAGCTGCGTGATGAACGCGTCCAGCTCCTTGGACGACACGCCGTCTTCCACGTTCAGGTGGAAGCCGTACGCCTCCGCCAGCACCGCGAACGCCGCCAGCTTCTGCGGATCCGGCTCGCCGTGGAACCGGTACACCGTGGGCAGGCCCTCGTCCTGGAAGTACGTGGCCACCGCCTCGTTGGCGGCCAGCATGCACTCCTCGATGAGCCGGTGGCTGTCCTTGCGCTCGCGCTTCTCCATGCGCAGCGGCACGCCGTCCTCGCCCAGCACCACCTTGTGCTCCGGCACGTCGAAGTCGATGGCGCCTCGCGCCTTGCGCATGCCCATCAGCGCGCGCGCCAGCGCCATCAACTGCTCGAACTGGGGCTTGAGGAAGTCGCGGTGCGGCACGTCCTTGCCGTCCAGGACGTCCTGCACCTCGTTGTACGTGCAGCGCGCCACGCTGCGCATCACCGCCGGGTACAGCTCGTGCGAGCGCCGCTGGCCGTGGCGGTCGAACGTCATGTCCGCCACCATGCACAGCCGGTCTTCCTCCGGGCGCAGCGAACAGATGCCGTTGGACAGCCGCTCCGGCAGCATGGGCAGCACGCGGTCCGGCAGGTACACGGACGTCGCGCGGTTGAGCGCCTCCGCGTCCAGCGCGGTGCGCTCCTTCACGTAGTGCGACACGTCCGCGATGGCCACCACCAGCCGCCAGCCCCCGGCCTGCGGCTCCGCGTAGACGGCGTCGTCGAAGTCGCGCGCGTCCTCGCCGTCGATGGTGATGAGCGGCACCGGGCGCAGGTCGCGGCGGTTGCCCTCCGTGGCCTCCGCCTCCGTGACCTTCACCGCGAACGCGTCCGCCTCGTCCATCACCTCCGGCGGGAACTCGTCGGAGAAGCCATGGGCGAAGGCCGAGCCCAGCACCTCCGCGCTCGGGTCGCCCGGCCGGCCCAGCGAGCCGGCCACCTCACCGAACAGCCCCTGCCCGGGCTCCAGCAGGTCCGCGCCCACGCCCAGCCGCACCTTCACCAGGTCGCCGTCGCGCGCCATCTGCGTCGGCGGCACGCGGATGGGGCCCGGGAGGTTCGTGTCGGTGGTCATGACCAGCGAGTGCCGGCCCTGCGCCACGTACGTGCCCACCGCCAGCTCGCGCCGCCGGTTGAGCACGCGCACCAGCCGGCCCTCGAAGCGGCCCGGCCGTCCCGCGACCTCCACGAGGACGCGGTCGTTGTCGAGCGCCCGCTGCGCCTCGCCGGGCGGCAGGAAGATGTTCTCCCCCTCGCCGGACACCGGGTGCACGAAGCCGAAGCCGTCCCGGTGCATGTGGAGGATGCCCTCCACCTCCGGCTGCCCGGACTCCTGGAAGCGGTCGTCCCGGGAGCCGCGCTGGAGCGAGCGCCGGAAGTCGCCGCCACTACGGAAGCCTGGACGCTCCTCGCGCCCGCTGCCCGGCGTGGGGCCGCGCTTCTTGAAGGGGGGCGTGGACGGAGCCCCACGGGGTTGGAAGCCGGCGTCGGGCGCCCGGGGCGTGCGTGGGCCTTCCAGCCGGAAGCGCTTGCCGTCCTTGACGATGACGCCCGCGCGCACCAGCTCACGCAGGGCGCGCTTGAGGTCGGTCTGCTGGCCGGGGTTCAGCCCTCCCAGGCGAAGGAGCTCCTTCAAGCCCAGGGGGTGGTCGGCTTCGGCGAGCAGCTGTCGGATGTGATCTTGGGAGAGGCTCACGGTGGGGATGCGGCAAGGCCGCTGAGGGAACGGGTAAGCCCGAAGGGTGCGGGCGGGAACCCCCCGGCCCCCATTCGCCCTCCCCAGCGGACCTTGCGGTCCGGGGAGGGCCCGTGCGCCCAGGCCCTCAGGGCCTGACGGTGACGTTGATCTTGAAGGAGCGCTCCACCACGCCCGGCGTGAACGCCTTGGCGAGGAAGAACTCCACTTCGAAGCTGCCGGGGTTGCGCGGCGTGAAGAAGAACTCGCGGGTGGCCGGGCTGCCGTTGGGGCCCGGCTCGAAGTTGGCCTCGCGCAGACCCACGCGCTTGGCCAGCGTGGGCTCGATGGCCCAGGTGGCGCCGGGCTGCTCCTGCAGGCGCACGGTGAGGCCGTGGTTGAGCTTCACGTCCACGGACGTGGGCACCTCGCCCTCGATGTGGACCAGCTCCATCTCGTCGCGCGACACCGAGCGCGCCTCGGACGGACGCGGCTCCACCGTCTCCGCGGTGATGCGGCCACCCCAGCCGGACGTCTTGTCCACCACGCCCGTCACCTGGAGCGTCTGCCCCACGTGCTTGCGCAGGCTCTTGACGGCCGCCTTGCCCTCGATGGCGAAGGACACCTGCTGGCGCGTGCCGCCGTTGGAGACCACGAGCACGAAGTCCTCGCCCATCATCTCCAGGTTGCCCCGGATGCTGGCGAAGCCCTTGATGCCGGCGCCCATGCCCGCGGCGACGGCCATGGAGACCTCGCCGGGCGACAGGTAGCGCAGCTTCGGCTCCGAGTCCGTCGGCGCCGGCGCGACCTCCTCCACCTCCGGCTTCTTGGCGGAGTACTTGCGCACCTCCACCACGCCGCTGTGGTTGGTCGTCTTCTTGATGAGCCCGCTCACGGAGACCTTGTGGTCCACGTAGGCCGGCAGCACTTCCTGATCCGGCCCCTGCAGGAGGAACGTCAGCTCGCGCTTGTCGCGGCCGACGACCACCAGGTGGGGCATCTCGCCGCTGAGGATGAGGCGGCCCTTGAGGCTGCCCTCCCCCATCACGCCCCGGCCCTCGCCGGCCGTGAGCAGCTGCTCCATCTCACGCTTCGTGAGCGGCTCGCCCACGGGCGGAAGCTTCGTGGCGCGCGGGCGAGGCTTCTCCACGGCAGGGCCGGCGGGGACAATCGTGGGGGCCTTGCCCCCCGCCTTGCCGGCGCCTTTCTTGCCCGCGGGCGCGGGGGCCGCGGCCTTCGCCGCCGGCGCGGCCTTGCCAGCCTTGCCAGCAGCCTTCGCGGGAGGAGCGGGGGGAGCCGCCTTGGCCGCCGCCTTCTTGGCGGCGGGGGCCTTCTCCACCTTCTCCGCGACCGCCTTCTTCGCCGCCGCGACCTTTCCCTTCGCCCCTTCCGCCACCGCCTTGACGACCTTCGTCGCGGCCGTCGCCACCTTCTTCGAGGCGTTCCTGATCAGATCCAGGCGGGCCGCGTTGTCCTTCTTCGCGGCAGGCTTCGCACCGGCTTTTGCAGCGGGAGTCGGCTTCTTCGCCCCGGACTTGGGCTTGGCCATCGACGCTGTCTCCTTGGAAATTTCCCGTGTGCTATCAACGGGTTGGCGGGACGCCCCTGCTGTTGGACGCGAGCCTCGCGATCACGGTTGCTTGTAACGATGATCAGCTGGGCTGTCAAACTAACACTTGATTTTCCCACGGACTTTGGGTGGGAAAACAGCATGAGCGACACCCCCGCATTGCTGCCGGTGGAGGAGGCCCGAAAGCGGATCCTCGGGCTGTGCACGCCGCTGCCCACCGAGTGGGTGCCCGGGGATGACGCCCTGGGCCGCGCGCTGGCCGAGGACGTCCAGGCCCGCCGCACCCTGCCCCCCTGGGACAACTCCGCCATGGACGGCTACGCGGTGCGCGCCCGGGACCTGGCGGGCCCCCTGCCCGTGCGCCTCACCGTGGGGGAGACGGTGTTCGCCGGCAGGCGCCCCACCCGGGAGGTCGTCCCCGGCACCTGCGCGCGGATCGATGACCGGCCGCCCCCCCTGCCCCCGGGCGCGGACGCCGTGGTGATGCGC
>NZ_JBKGHJ010000598.1:0-4510 GCF_046520365.1 Corallococcus sp. 4LFB | reverse complement strand
AAATACTACGGTGGAACGTTGAAGATTGTTCGGGACGGACTGCGACAGCAGGCGAGGGTTCAGAGAGTGCGCCTTGTCTACGAGGGAGGAAAACTTCTGCCCAGTGACCCCGCGATGTTGAACGATGCGGTAACCAAGACGCAGCGGCGGATCGAGGGGGTGGAGGTGTTGTTCCAATGAGGCTGGATGAACTGAGCAAGGCGGATAGTTTTCGATTCACCTTCGACGGGGCCTTCGAACCGAAGGATGGATTGGATCGCGAAGTGGCGCCCTTTCTTGATGCTCTTGAGAGGCATGCCGTCGGTTGGATGCCGACGACGGTCAAAGGCAGTCGGAAACGCAAATACTCCCGAGACGCTGTGTTGCGCGCGCTAGAGGAGCGACGCGATGAGTATGGCTCAATCATTGGGTTGTCTCGCGCGGAGAGTCCTGCTGTTTCGATGGCACTCGACCTTGGGCTCACTCAGCGGGCGTCCGAGCTGAGCGTCAGCCTCAACATACAGCCGCTCACGTTCTTTGCCGCGGCGGAGACCTGTCGCGATTTTGTGGCTGTGGTTCGTGCCTGGGCCTCTCGGTACCCTACGCATCATTCGGTAGCTCATGGCTTGGCGGATTTGCAGTTGGCGGACTCTCCCGTATTCGGTCGTGACGATGCGACATGGAAACGGGACGGGTTCGACAAGATCTATGAGTTGTTCTGGTTGAACGTCTTCGGTCCCAAGCTGGTCGAATCGGTGGGAAGAGAACGGATGCTCTCGACGCCAGCGCACCTCGTGGAGGCGCTTCCCAACGGCTCCGTCCTCTTGGTGCTATGGCCCACTGCCGCCGAGTTCGCTGGCGATGAGGCGCGCGTGGTGCAGGCCCGAGCCCACGTCCACCTGCGGCCGGACCTCGACTTCGACACGGTGCTGCGCACGCTGCGGGAGCGCAGCGCCGCGCTCGTACCTGTCGAGCCGCACTTCCACCCCGACGTGGCGCCGTTTCTCTCGCGGCTGCCGGACGAGTTCGCCATCAGCGAGCGGCAACGGAAGATTGCCGAACTCAACGCCTTCCGGCCGCCGGTGCCGGAGGAGTGGCTCCCTGTCGCTCACCCCTCGGACGTGGCGAATCCGGAGCGCGTCCTCGAGTCCTACGGCGATTTGTCCGAAGGTCTCGTGGCGGCACTGCACACCCAGGTGTCCTCCATCATGGATGAGACGGCCGAGTCCCTCACGGACTTGGACTTCTACTTCTGGCAGGAGAACTTCCCGGAGCGGTACACGCGCGAACTCATCGACAGTCACACCGCTCCGGCGCTCGGCGCCTATCTGGGGGACGTGCTGGTGCGGCGGCTGGGCGGAACGTGGGTGCTGCGGCAGAAGATGGAGGAGTCCCAGGTGCGGGTTGGCAAGCGCGTCTGGCTGCCCTTCCTCCGCGCCCGCCGGTACATGCAGTCCCGCCAGTCGCTCTTGGAGTATTCGCTCACTCAGCTCTTCAAGGAGGCGGAGCGGTACCGGCCCTGAGTGGGGGCTGGTGCCGTGGCACTGGGGAGCAGTGCACGGATCCATTTGGCCTGGACGCCGATGTTCTCCGCTACGAGAAGACCGCCACCCACTCCCTGTCGGTCCTCCAGCTGGACTGCATGATGCTTTGGCTTGATCAGGGACACCCCCTACCCCCCCACGAAGTCCATCAGCACGGCGTAGTGCGTGGCGGCCGCGGCGACGACCATGAGGTGGAAGACCTCGTGGTAGCCGAACACGTGGGGCACGGGGTCGGGCCAGCGGCGCGCGTACACCACCGCGCCCACGGCGTAGAGCACGGCTCCGAAGAACAGCCAGCCCACGCGGCCGGGGCCCATCACCCCCGGGAGGTGCCACATCACCGGGGCCGCCACGCAGCCCAGGGCCACGTAGAGCCCCGAGCGCAGCCCCCGCGACGCGGAGATGCCCGCGAGCGTGAGCGTGGCTCCCGTCAGCGCCGCGCCCCACATCCCCCAGAGCAGCCGCTGGCTCCAGCCCCCCATGGGCGCCAGCGTCGCCATGGGCGTGAAGCTGCCCGCGATGAGGATGAAGATGGCGGCGTGGTCGAACCGGCGGATCCGCCGGTACGTCGCGGCGCTCCACGTGGGCCAGTGGTAGCCCCCGCTCACGCCGAACATCAGGACCAGGCTGCCGCCGAACACCAGGTTCGCCATGTACTGCGCGCCCGGCACGGGTATCAGCGCCATCCGCACGCACCCCACCAGCGCCGCCACGAACGCGAGCGCGTGCGACAGGCCGCGCAACCGGGGCTTCACACTCTGTTCCATGCGGTGCTCGTACTTCCGGCACGTCATGGCTTCGTCAGCGTCCTCGCGTCCCCACGCCCGGGACGTCGCGTTCTCCACGCATCGCCCCGGCGGAGTGTCCTCAGGAGGTCAGGGCGCCGCCCGGGACGGCATCCGGCACGCGGCGTGGCCCAGCACGACGTCCCCGTCGACGGTGCTCGTCGGCGTGGGCGTCCACCCGGCGCCCCGGGCTTCACGCGGCCGCGGGCTTCTGCTGGTCCTCCGAGAGCGTGCCGGAGCGCAGCGCCTTGGTCGCGGCCCCGGACATGACCTCCGCCAGCGTCTGCACGGAGCGGGTGACGGTGCGCGTCTCCTCCACGGCCGCCAGCGTGCGCTGCATCTGGCCGGACAGCTCCTGGATGGCCTGGGCAATCTGATGGGTGCCCGAGTCCTGCTGGGCCACGGCCTGGGTGATCTGCCGCACGCTGCCGCTGGTGTCGCTGATGATGCCCGCCAGCTTCTGCAGCTGCGCGCCGGAGTTGCGGACCGCGTCCAGGCTCACCTGCACGCGCGCCTGGCCCTGCTCGCTCATCTGCGCGGCCTCGCGCATGCTCATGCTCACGCCGTCGAGCACGTCGCGGATGCGCTCGGTGGCGCGGATGGACTGGTCCGCCAGCCGGCGCATCTCCTTGGCCACCACGCCAAAGCCCTTGCCGCTGTCGCCGTTGCGCACCGCTTCGATGGCGGCGTTGATGGCCAGCATGTTGGACTGGTCCGCCAGCGTCTTCACGTCGTCGACGATGCCGGACACCTCGCGGGTGCGCTCGTCGAGCGCGAGGATGCGCGCGGCCATCTCCGACACCTCGGTGCGGATGGCGGCCAGGTCCGTCAGCGTGCGCTCCAGGGCCTCGCCGCCCTGGCGTCCCACCGCCTCCGCGCTCTCCGCGGACACCGCGAGCAGGCGCGCCTTGTCCGCCGTCAGGTGCGAGCCCTGGCGGATCTCCTCCACCGTCTGCTCCAGCTCCCGCAGCGCCGACGCCTGGCGGCTGATGCCCACGGTCTGCTCCTCGCTGGAGGTGTGCAGCTGCTGCACGACGGCGGCCAGCTCGTCCGCGCCCTGGCCCATGCCCTGCGCCAGCAGGCGCACGTCCTTGCGGCGCGCTTCCAATTGGTGCGTGTACTCCGCCAGCGAGCGCATCACCTCCGACGAGCGGCGCGCCACGATGGCCACGAGCGACAGGGTGACGGCGAAGAAGCCCCAGTGCATCTGGCTGTCGGTGGCCTCCATCAGGCCCACCACCGGCAGCGTGGCGAGCACGGACACGAACGTGAGCCCGCCCAGGCCCGCGACGAAGATGCGCGCGTCCCGGTCCCCCTTCCAGGCCTGGACCACCGCGACGCCCACGCAGACGAGCAGCCCGGGCATCGAGTAGAGGGCGAAGGCGGGCAGCAGCCGCCACGCGGTGCTCAGGCTCACGACCGCGATGACGGACTGGGCGAGGGCCAGGGCGGAGACGAAGGCCGCGCTCCAGCGGAACCAGCGCAGCCGGTCCGCGCCGATGGTATCGGAGATGAACCACGCCAGGCTGGGAACGATGGCGTACGAGCCCACCAGCGTGAGCACGCTGCCGACGACCGCCCCGTCCCAGAGTGCCACGAACAGGCCACTCGAGCCGAGCAGCAGCGCGCCGGAGCCCATGGCGAACACGGTCAGCGAGGCGAGCAGCCGCCACTGGCGGCGCAGGAGGGCGGCGCCCAGCGCCACCATGCCGACGGCGAACAGCAGCGTCCCCATGACGAAGGGCGCGAGGCCCTGGCGGGTCATCGCCGCGAGCATCCGCGGGAGCGAGCCCACCTTCGCGTCGCGCGTGACGCCGATGGCGGGGCCGTGGGCCTGGATGCGCAGCAGCACGGAGCGGCCCAGCGAGGCGGGCGGCACGGGCACCAGGTGCCAGGCCAGGTTCTCCATCGTCTCGGTGCCGGAGGGGGCCAGCGTCCCGCTGGCGTAGACGCGCTGGCCGCCCGCGTAGACCTCGAAGGCGTTGGCGACGTTGCCCAGGAAGAGGGCGGGCTCCAGCCAGGGCCCCTCCGGCAGGGGGATGCTCAGCCAGAGGAAGGTGTTCGTCCCGCGCCCCGGCGGCTCCTTGAGCGCTTCCATGGGCTGCCAGCCCTCCGCGCCCGCCGGCTCCGTCGCCCACGTGGGAACGCCGTCAGGCCCCAGCGGTGAGTCCCCCCAGCGGAAGCGCCACCCTTCGAGCGCCG
>NZ_JBKGHJ010000597.1:0-4517 GCF_046520365.1 Corallococcus sp. 4LFB | reverse complement strand
CGGCAGGCGCGGGTGGCGCACGACGTTGCCCAGAATCTCCTCCGCGCGGCGGTGCTGGAAGAGGGCCACCGCGCGCAGCGCCGCCTGCTGGATGCGCGGGTTCGGGTCCCAGATGAACGCGGCCAGCGGGTCCAGGGCGCGCGCGTCGCCCAGCAGCGCCAGGTCCTCGATGGCGAGCGCGCGGATCTCCTCCGGCGCGGGCTCCGCCGCCCACAGCAGGCCCTTCAGGAGGGCCGCGTCCGACGCGCTGGTGTCCTCCGGCGGCCGGGCGGGGGCGGCCCTGTCCGCGGGGGCCTTGTCGGGGCTTCGGGGAGGCCTTGGGCGCGGCGGCCGGGACCGACGGGGCCTGGGCGTGCGCGGCGGCGGTCAGGAGCAGGGCGGCGGCGAGGAGCGGTCGCATGGGCAGGGTTCTACCTGAAACCCGGGAAGCCCTGCAGCGCGCCCGGGGCCGCCCCCTGGGTCGTCCACGACATTTTCTTGACGGGATCGCCGGACGTGGGAGGTTGCCGGTGCTACAGGCGTGTTGCGAACGGAGGTCGAAGTCACCATGGGTGCGGCGGTCGCGAGCTGGCAGACACTGGAGAACGTCACGGTGGAGTGCACCCACTGCGGCGTGATGATGACACTCCAGCCCGGGAGCCGGGTGAAGTACTACCGGTGCGGTTCATGCCACCGCTGGGTGTCCAGCACCTACAGCGAGGTCTTCCGCGCGGACGCGAAGATGCGCACGCACCCGGTGAAGGACACCGCGGACGCGGACGCGCGCTTCGTGGAGGTGAAGGCCCGGTTGGACCAGTGGCTCACCGCCGTCCAGGAGCAGTGCCCGTACCAGACGATGGGCGTGTCGCCGCTGGACTCCGCGGACGTCATCCGCGCGCGCTTCCACGCGCTGGCCATGGAGCGGCACCCGGACCGGGGCGGCTCCGCGGAGCAGATGCGCGAGCTCAACGCCGCCTACGAGCGCATCCTCAAGCACCGTCAGCGCAAGCGGCTGGAGGCGATGGCGTCCGGGACGTCCACGTGCGCCACGCCCGCGTCCGTCCTGCCCGCGCGCAACAGGTAGAGCCAGAACAGCGCTCCCAATGACAGGCCCAGCCCCACCTTGGCCCAGGTGGGGAACAGGTGGCCCGGGGAGATGAAGCCCTCCACCATGCCAATGCATGCGAGGAAGGGCGCGCAGCCCACCACCAGCTTCACCGCCTCACGTCCGCGCGCCTGGAGCGCCTGCGCGCGCGGCAACTCGCCAGGGTCGATGAGCGCCTGGCCCACCATCAGCCCCGCGCCGCCCGCGATGACGATGATGGACAGCTCCACCGGCCCGTGCGCGGCGATGAAGTCCAGGAAGCCCGCGGCCATGCCCTCGCGGAAGCACAGCGCGCCCACCGCGCCAATGAGCACGCCGTTGTTCACGAGCGTGAAGATGGGCCCCACGCCCAAGAGGATGCCGGACGCGAACGCGAACAGCGTGACGGTGAGGTTGTTGGTCGCGATGCCGGAGGCCACGGCGTTGGGCGGCGCCACGGACAACAGGTCGTCCGTCCACATGCGCCCCTGCGCCACGTAGCGCCGCACGCCCTCCGGCACCAGCAGCTCCGCGCCGCGCGGCTCCAGCGTCACCACCAGCGCGCCCAGGAGCAAACCCAGCACCAGCAGGCCCGCGCTCACGCCCACGAAGCGCGCCTCGCGGCGCAGCGTGGCGGGGAAGTCGCGGCGGAAGAAGTCGCGCGTGGAGGCCCAGCGCTCGCGCGGCGGCTGGTAGATGGCGCCATACGCCCGCGCGCAGAGCTGGTTGAGGAAGCGGTGCGCGTCCGTGCCTGGATAGAATGTCTGGGCTTGCGCCAGGTCCGCGGCCGCGCGCCGGTACAGCGTGTCCAGCGTGCGCAGCTCCGCCAGGCCCAGGCGGCCGCGCGCTGGCGCGTGAGCAGCGCCTGGAGCGCGTCCCAGTCCGGGCGGCGCCGGGTGACGAACGTGGGCAGGGGCACGGCCATGTCAGTGGGCCGCCTTCGCGCGCGTGCGCAGGAAGGCCTCCGTGGCCTCGGGTGACTGGAGCACCCGCGCCGCGCTCCTCGTCCGTCAGGGACGCGCCCACGCGGTCCACCAGCCGCGCGCCCAGCCGCTGGCGCACCTCCGGCTGCAGGCCGGGCGCGCGCGCGAGGAACGCGAGCACCAGCTCCACGTCCTCCGCGTCCAGCGGCCGCTGCATGGCGGCGCCGGGCGTGGACGCGGGCGGGGAGTCCGTCGCCGGAGCTTGCGTGTACTTGTCCAGGTCGATGGCCTCCTCGCGCACCAGCACGGTGCCGGCGAGCAGGTCCCCCAGCCGGCGGTGCCGCGCGTCCAGCAGCATGGTGATGCAGCCGGTGGCGTAGAGCACGGGCAGGAAGTCCACCGCACGGCAGAGGTTGCGCACCGCGCTTTCGAAGAAGCCCACCGGCGAGCCATCCTCGCGCACCACCCGGATGCGCATCACGCGCTTGCCGGGTGTCTGTCCATGGAAGAAGACCTCCGCCAGCGTCCAGTACAGCCATTGCGTGGCGAAGAGGCCCACCGCGAGCAGGGTCTGCGTGAGCCCCGACAGCGCCTGGAAGGCCCCCAGCACGTCGGACACCAGCAGCGTGACGACGAAGTAGAGCGCCACCCAGAAGAAGAACAGCAGGCTCGCGTCCACCAGCCACGCCAGACAGCGGTAGCCAATGCCGGCCACGGGCAGGGAGAGCGCGACGCGTTCGGGGGTGGCGACGTCGACGTGGGGTGCGGGGGCGGAGGGAGTCATGCGCGCGGGACGCACAGCATACGCCCTTGGCGTCCAGGACGCGCCATCCCCGTGCATGGGCGCCATCCGCGGACGCCGGGCGAAACAGCAGGCGAAACATTGAAATGTGGACGCCGGATGCATGTCCCGCGGCCGACAGCGATCACGACCTGACGGACGAGGCCCTGGATTTCGATACGATTCGTGCGCAATTGACAGTCCCGACAGGGGCGGTTCGCAAGAGGCCTTGGATGATGTTAGGGTCTCGGTTGGCAGGAATTGCCTGAAACGGAAAGGGAGGAACGGCCCGATTGGGCCAGTTCGGCAGTCGCAAGCGCAGTCCGCAGGGCAGCACTGACAAGACCCCCGGATGGAGTTGAAGCGCGGTTCTCGCACGCTCAGCACAGGCGGAAGTTCCGCCGCGGTTCCACCGACTCCGGGGCAGGTTGAAGTCGACAGGTAGCATTGAAAGCAATTCGCCACGACGGCTGGGGGGCCATCGCATGGCAGCGAATCAATCGGCAGTTCGTATTTCGATTCTCGAAGGACCGTGGGCGGCCTGGCAGGGCTTGTCCGATGGGCTTCGGGGTGAGGGTCATTCCACTTCGGTGACGCGCGACGTGCGCGGCTTCCTGGACGGACTCGGCACGGATCCACCGCAGGTGGCCATCCTCGACGTGGAGAACGACGGCGAGGCCGCCATCGGATGCTCCGTGACGGAGGGGCTCAACCTGCTGCGTGAGGCCCGCAAGCGCCGGCTGGAAGTGCGCATGCTGCTCTTGTCCGCGGTGAGCACGCCGGAGGTCATCTCCCAGTGCTTCGACGAGGGGGCCTCCGGGTATCTCTTCCGCGCGGGGCTGGGCGTGAACGCGGTGTCCTCCGCGGTCCAGTCGCTGGTGAGGGGCGAGCGCCTCTTCCCGGTGCAGCTCTTGCGCAACGACTTCGAGCATCCGCCGGTGACGTCACCCACGGCGAGCGTGCTCTTGCTGCTCACGCAGCGGGAGCGTGAGGTGCTCCAGTACGTGGCGGGCGGGGCGGACAACCTGAAGATCGCCGCGCACCTGCAAATCGCCGAGCGCACCGTGAAGTCACACGTCACGCAGCTCTACCGCAAGCTGGGCGCGGAGAACCGCACCCAGCTTGCCCTGCGCGCCTGCCACCTGGGCGTCAGGCCTCCGCCGGACCTCTAGCCGGTCCGGCCCACCCTCCCCGTTGAAGCGGGGAGGGCGCGGTGGGAAGCAGCGCGCGGCCCTCAGTTCTTGTTGCGGGCCGCGTCCTCTTCCATCTTCTTGCGGAGGCTCAGCGGACGCATGTCCGTCCAGACCTCCTTGATGTACTCCAGGCACTCGGCCTTCAGGCCCTGCTTGCCGGCGTCCTTCCAGCCCAGCGCGTTCTCACGGTCCGCGGGCCAGATGGAGTACTGCTCTTCGTGGTTGACGACGACCTTGTAGATGGTCGTGTCTTCGCGCTCGTCGCTCATCGGGGGGGCTCCTGGAAGCAGGGGACCCCCTTTCGTCGCACACCCGGGGAAAAGCGGTCAAGGTAGGTGGAGGCGACACCGCCCGGACCTTCCTGGGAGGGTGGATCCGCGCCCGGCCGCCCGCGGGGGCCGCACCCGGAATCCGTGGCCGTGACACGAGCGGCGTGAGGCGCGGATACTCGGCCGCATGCGCATCTGGAAGAACGCCGTGTCGGGGCTCGTGCTCCTCCTGGGGGGCGCCTGGGCCTCGCTGGCCTGGCCCTGACGGGACGGGGCCGGAGGGCCGCA
>NZ_JBKGHJ010000596.1:0-4524 GCF_046520365.1 Corallococcus sp. 4LFB | reverse complement strand
GGCGCGCGCCTGGTGCCACGCGCGGCCCTCGCGCTCGGGCGGCGGGGGCGCCTGCGCGGGGAGCACGTCCCCGGGCCAGTGCTCCGGCACGTCTTCGTCCCAGGACCCGGGCACCGTCTCGCGGGCCTGACGGGCGGACACCCAGCGCTCGCTCTCCGCCGCGTCCTCCAGCGCCAGCCGCGCGAGCATCTCCAGCTGCAAGAGGTCGTGGAAGCGCCGGGAGCAGACGTCGCAGCCGGCCAGGTGGCCGCGGACGCGGCGCTGGTCCTCGGCGGACAGGCTTCCATCCAGGAAGGGCTGGAGGTCCTCACACGCGGTGCTCATCGTTCCCTCTCCTGGCGGCGGCGTTCCGCGGTGTCGTGGAGCATGGCCTTGAGGCGGCGGCGGGCGTGGAAGAGCCACGTGCCCACCGTTCCCGCGCTGGGGGTGTTCATCCGCCGGGCGATCTCCGCGTGGCGAAGGCCCCGCGCATGCAGTTCGAACGCCTGGCGCAGCTTCTCGTTGAGCCGCGCCACGGCCTGGCGCAGCTCGTCCTCCGTGACGCATTCCCACTGCTCGGGCTCCGGCGCGTCCTCCGGGTCCTCGAAGAGCATGTGCACGTTGTGCAGGTCCACCCGGCGGTCCGTCTCCGCGCCCTGGCGGCGGCACTGGTCCAGGAACCGGTTGTGCAGCACGCGCACCAGCCACGCGCGGCGCGCGGGCTCCGGCCACCGCTTGAGCCGCTCCCATTGCAGGAGCGCGCGCAAGAGCACGTCCTGCACCAGGTCGTCGCAATCACTGGCACTCCTGCCACAGACATTGCGCGCGATGGCGACCAGCACCGGCTGATGGCGGATCGCGAACGCGGCGAACTCCCCTCCAGAGCCCTCCCGGACTGGCGGCTCCTCCCTCCCTGGCACCATGCGACCGCCTCCCTTCCCTCCAGAGAACGCCAAGGGCCGGATTCTTTTTTTCTCACGGATGCGACAAACGCTGTCGCGCTTCTTCCCGCATGACGTCGACCAGTGCGGCTGGAACACTTCAAGCAGACGCCAATTCATTGCATGGAATAGACAGACATCCCGGCACTCCCTGTTTCAATTCCTCTCCATGGGTGTGTCTTGCCTCCGGGTGGCGCGCGCCCCGCCCGGCGGGGAAAAGGCGTGGAAAATGGGGCGCAGCATGCCCCAGCGGTGGGAGGCGGCTGGGGCGTTTTCGTGAACGCGGGGAGGCTCCGGGGAGGCTCCGGGGAGGCTCCGGGAACGCACCGGGGAGGCGCCGCGCGGCGGGCCCTCCTGGTGCGTCAGGTGGGGGGATACCTGCCGCCCGGTCGCGTTCCGGGCCCGGAGCAGGCCTCCCGGGCGCCCGGGGAAGCGTCCCGGAGCGAAACTCCCCCCTTGCATGCCTGGGGAGTCCTTTGGTCCTCTTGGGTCACGCCGTATGCCCATGGAAACCGCCGCCGACAGCCGAGAGTACCGCGTGGTCTTCTTCTGCCCCGCGTCCAACGCCCGGCTCGAGCGGCTGGAGGTGCCCGTGCGCCGGCTGTTGTCGCGCATCCAGGCGCCTCCGGCGGAGCTGGCCCCGCTGAGCGAGGCCGGGGCGCTCACGGAGGCCGGGTGGCAGGTCTACCTGGTGCGTTCGCTGACGGAGCGCTCCGCGGCGCAGGCCATGGCGGCCTACGTCAGCGAGGCCACCTGCGCCCTGGCGGCGGAGGTGGACGCGGAGGTGCTGGGGCTCTACGTGGACGTGTCCGGGGACTCCGCGCGCATCTGCCGCTGCGGCCCGGAGGACGGGCCGGAGACCTTCGCCGGGCGCCGGCAGGCCGCGCTCACCCGCACGTCCGAGTGGCTGGAGGTCGCCCCCGCGAGCCTTTCCGCCCTCTTCCAGCTGGATCCGCCGGACGCCGAATACGAGCCGGACGCGGATGACCGCTTCGTCGAGGAGAAGCTTCGCGAGGCGCGGACCCTGATGGAGCGCTACCGCACCGCGGCGAAATGAGGTCCAGCACCCCGGAGGACCTGTCCGGCCGCTGCGAGCGGTGCTACCTGCCCACCGCCCTGTGCCTGTGCGCGGACGTGCCCGTCATCCCCACGCGCACGGAGCTGCTGATCATCCGGCACAACAAGGAGTCGCAGAAGAGCACCAACACGGCGCGCATCGCGGCGCTGGCGCTGCCCCGCTGCCACATCGTCTCCTATGGCGCGCCTGGGGCGCCCTTCGACGCGTCGGTGCTGGACGCGCCGGACACGTGGCTCTTGTTCCCCGACGCGCCGGAGGCGGAGGGCCCGCCGCCGAAGCGGCTGGTCGTCATCGACGGGAGCTGGGCGCAGGCGCGGCGCATGGTGCAGCGCGTCCCCGCCCTGCGCCGGTTGCCGGGGCTGAGGTTGCCGCCGCCCGCGCCGGGACACGCGCCGGCTGCGCAAGCCGCCGCACCCGGACGGGATGTCCACGCTGGAGGCCATGGCCGGCGCGCTCGCGCGGCTGGAGGGAGAGGACCTGGCGAAGCCGCTCCTCACGCTGCACGAGCTGATGATTGAGCGCGTGCTCGCGAGCCGGGGCCGGCTGGGGTGGGAGAACTACCTCTAGCGAGCGGTGGCCCCTACTGGAGGACCACCTTCTGCATCTCCGCCGCGAAGGGCACGGGCTCCAGGAAGCCCGTCACGCGCGGCTTCGTCAGCACCGTGCCGTCCGGGTTCACGAAGGCCACCGTGGGCAGGCCCTCCACGCCCAGCTTCTCCATCAGCGCGTCCAGGTGGTCCTCGCTGTTCGTCGCGTCGATCTTGATGGTGAGGAAGCGGCTGTCCTGGGCCTGGGAGATGACCTCCGTGGACGGGTACGTCAGCCGGTCCAGCTCCTTGCAGGCCGCGCACCAGTCCGCGAAGAAGTCGATGAGCACCGGACGGCCCTCCTGCTTCGCCGCCGCGAGCACCTGCTCGAACTGGCTCGCGTCGAACGTCGCCGTCTTCGCCGGCATCACGTGGTGCCACTGCCAGGACGGCGCCACCGGGTGCTCCTGCAAGCCCATGCGCACCCACAGCTCCCCCGTGGGCCGCGCGTCCAGCGCGCCGCCGCGCACCACCAGCGCGCCCACCACCAGCGCCACGCCCATCGCCTTGAAGCCGAACTCGCGCGGCCCCTCCTTGAACGAGCGGTGCACCGCGCCCACCAGGACGCCCACCGTCACCAGCACCGCGGCCACCACCGCGCCGGGCACCTGCCCCACCTGCGCGCCCAGCGCCTTCACGGTGTCGCGCGCCCAGGGGAACGCGTCCTTCAGGTACGAGAACGCGAGCGCCACCAGCATGATGCCCAGCACGCTCTTCACCCACTCCATCCACACGCCGCCGCGCGGCAGGCGCACCGTGAACACGCCGATGAGGAAGAACGGCACGCCGATGCCCAGCGCGTAGATGAACAGCAGCGTCGCGCCCAGCGTCGTGTTGGCGGACTTCGCCACGAAGGCCAAGAGGCCCGTGAGCACCGGCCCCGTGCACGGCGCCGCCAGGAACCCGGACACGCTGCCCATCACGAACGCGCCCGCCAGGCCCGCGCCGCCCACGTTGCTCAACTTCGTCTGCATGGACGACGGCAGCGCCAGCTCGAACGCGCCGAACATCGACGAGGCCAACAGCAGCAGGAACAGCGCCAGCCCCATCACCACCGGGGGGCTGCCCAGCATGGAGCCGAAGGCCTGGCCCGTCTTCGCCGCCAGGATGCCCAGCGCGCTGAACACCACGCCCATGCCCACGATGTACGACGACGTCAGCGCCAGCGAGCGGCCCCGCCCCTCCGCCTTCCGCGCGCCGAACACCGACACGGTGATGGGGATGAGCGGGTACACACACGGCGTCATCGCGGTGAGCAGGCCGCCGGCGAACACCACCAGCGCGCCCCACGCGAGGCTGCCGGACTCCAGGAACCGGGCCGCGTCCAGCCCGGCGCTCGGCCCCGTGGGCAACAGCCACGGCACCACCGCCACCGCCACTCCCGCCACCACCGCCGCCAGCGTCAGCTTCTTCATGTCCATGCGTGCCCCGGCCTCCGCGCGTCCGGACCTGTGGAGGACCCCTTCTATATGCGGAGGCCGGGGACGCGGCTACCCCACCGGCATCTGCGGCGGGGAGGCAGGCACCTTCAGGCCCGCGGAGCGCGCCAGCCCCATCACGCCCTCCACGGCGCGGCGATGTAGCCAAAGGGGTTCGCTCCATCCACCGCCGTCACGTGCACCTCGCCCATCTGCTGCTGGAAGGCCGCCGCCACCTGCGGCAGCTGCCGCGCCAACGTCAGCTGGATGACCTCCGGGCTCACCGAGTTCTCGATGTCGCGCAGCGCCTTCGCGCGCTCCATCTCCAGCCCCTGCCGCGCCCGGGTGCGCCGCAGCTCCAGCTCCGCGATGCCGGTCTCCGCCTCCGCGAGGGACTGCTTCGCCAGCAACACCTGGAGCCGGGCGGACAGCTGCTCGGCCTCCTGCCGGGCCTCGGCGAGCTGCACCTCGTGACGCGCGGCCTCCGCCTCCTGCTGACGGCGCAGCCGCTCCAGCTCCAC
>NZ_JBKGHJ010000595.1:0-4543 GCF_046520365.1 Corallococcus sp. 4LFB | reverse complement strand
GGCAGGCGGGCGAGTCCGCGGTGGCGGGCAGCGTGGGCGGGCTCACGCACATCCGTTCTCAGGTGGAGCGCATCTCCAACACGGTGTCGGAGCTGCGGCAGCGCACGCGGCAGGTGGGCGACATCACCGGCACGGTGAAGGACCTGGCGGACCAGTCCAACGTGCTGGCCTTGAACGCGGCCATCGAGGCGGCGCGCAGCGGTGAAGCGGGCCGGGCGTTCGCGGTGGTGGCCCGGCAGATGCGGTCGTTGGCGGACCAGTCCGCGACGGCCACGTCGCGCGTGCAGTCCATCCTGGGCGACATCGGCCGCGCCATCTCGGAGGCAGTGCAGACGAGCGAGGGCGGCACGCGCGAGGTGGAGGGCGGCCTGGACCAGGCGCGCGCGGCGGGTGAGAGCCTGCGCGCGCTGGCCGCGGTCATCCAGAACAACAGCGTGTCCGTGAAGAGCATCGCGGACATGGTGAGCCAGCAGGACGCGGGCATCGCGGAGCTGTTCGCCGCGCTCAGCGACCTGACGCGGCTGGCGGACGAGACGGTGGAGCGCGTGGCCACGAGCGCCGTGGCCGCCGCGCGCCTCACCACCGCGTCCCACGAGGTCAGCAACATCGTGGAGCAGTACCGCCTGTGACGGCGGGCACCGCGCGGCACCGTCGCCACGGCGGGTGCCGGCTGACGCGGTGACCCCCCGGCGCGCGCTACGCCGCCTCGCCACCGTCGATGGCGTAGGCCGCGCCGGTGATGGGGGCCGCCGCCTCCGACGCGAGGAAGAGGCACATCGCGGCCACCTCCTCCGGTTGGATGATGCGGCCCATGGCGCTCATCCCGGCCAGGGCCTCGCGGGCCTGCTCCTCGCTGCGGCCCGTCGTCTTCGTGATGGCGGCCGTCGCGCCCGCGAACATGTCCGTCTCCACCCAGCCCGGGTTCACGATGTTCACGGTGACGTTCTTGCGCGCGTACTCCACCGACAGCGCGCGCGTCAGCCCCAGCAGCGCGTGCTTCGACGCGCAGTACGCGGACGTGTACTTCGCCCCGCGCGTCGCCGTGATGGAGCCGATGTTGATGACCCGCCCGCCGCCCGCGGAGGCCATGGCGGGCATCAGCTCACGGCACAGGAGGAACGGCGCCGTCACGTTCACCGCCATCACCTTCGCCAGGTCCGCCGTGGACGTCTTCGTCAGCGGCGCGGACACGGTGATGCCCGCGTTGTTCACCAGCACCCGGGGCGTCCCCGCCGCGAGCACGGTCTTGCACGCCGCGAGCAGCGCGGACTCGTCCGCCACGTCCACCGTGAGCGTGCGGATGCGCTCCCCGCCCTCCTTGTGCAGCGCCTCCAGCGACTCCGCCGAGCGCGCCAGCGCCCAGACGTCATAGCCCTCGCGCGCGAACGCCAGGGACACCGCGCGGCCAATGCCCCGGCTGGCGCCCGTCACCACCACGGTCTTCGTCGTCTCGCTTGCCATGGCCGGTGAGCATAGAGCCCCGCGCGTCAATCGCGCGGACGGCGCGCGGCGAAATGCATCATTTGCGCTGCCGGTGACTCTTCAGGACATCCATCACAGCGTCGGAGTCACCTGCACATGAAGACCTTCAAGCGTGGTTTGCTGGCCGCCTCCTGCCTGATGTTCGTGTCCACGTCCGCCCTGGGCGCGGCGCCCACCGGCCGCGCCAACCCGCGCCTCCTGGGCACGCGCGCCATCGTCGCGTGCGACGCGGTGGAGAAGTCCTGCGGCGTGGCCAGCATCTCCTTCCCCGCGGGCATCAGCGGCCTGGTGCCCTACGGCCGCCCGGACGTCGCGGTGGCCTCCATGTTCTACCCGTCGGTGGATGACGCCGAGGCGGTCATCGCCCGCGTCGACGCGGGCGACACGGCCCAGGCCGCCATCGACTACGTGTTCACCGTGGATCCGTACGCGGACTACCGCCAGTTCGCTGCGGTGAAGCTCAACCCCGACGGCACCATCACGGTGGGCCAGCAGACCGGCGCGGAGAGCGCCTCGCAGCGCTGCGCGGTGAAGGGCGCCACCTTCGTGGTGCAGGCCAACAACCAGACCACCGCCACCATCTGCGCCGCCATGGCGACGGGCTTCCAGCAGGCCCGGGGCAGCCTGCCGCAGCGGCTGCTCGCGTCGCTCAAGGCGGGGGCCGCCGTGGGCGGAGACAACAACGGCGAGCGCTCCGGCGTCATCCGCGTCTGGAGCTCGGAGAACGAAGCGGTCTTCTACACGAAGGTGCTCGCGGACTCCGTCGTGCACAGCAGCCGGAACGCGCTGCGGGAGCTGGACGTGGAGATGAACCGCTACCAGGCGGGCGTCGCGGCGCCGTACGCGTCGGACCTCATCTCCCTGGACAGGGAGACCACGAAGGTCGTGAAGCGCGTGCTGCACAAGCTCGGGTACTACGACGGCCGCATGGACGGGACCTGGAACGACGCCGCCGAGCAGGCGCTGTATGACTTCAACTGGAACAACCTCTTCTTCCTCAAGCCCACCGTGGTGGTGGAAGGGCAGCGGAAGATTGACGGCCCGCTGGTCAACTTCCTGCGCGACGCGGACCTGGAAGCGCTCGCGCCCGCGAAGCACTGAGGCGCCGGGCCTCGGGGGCCGTTTGACGGCTCCCGCATGGCGACGTCAAGCTCGCCGCCATGCCCCGCGCCGACATCACCGACCTGTTCCGCATCGACGACCTGCTGTCCGCCGAGGAGAAGGCCGCCCGCGACGCGGTGGCCCGCTTCGTGGACGCGGAGGTGCTGCCCATCATCGGCAAGCACTTCCGCGACGGCACCTTCCCCGCGCACCTCATCCCGGGCCTGGCGGAGCTGGGCGTGCTGGGCGCGAACCTCCAGGGCTACGGCTGCGCGGGCATGAACACCGTCAGCTACGGCCTGGTGCTGCAGGAGCTGGAGCGCGGTGACTCCGGCCTGCGCAGCTTCGCCTCCGTGCAGGGCTCGCTGTGCATGTTCCCCATCCACGCCTACGGCAGCGAGGAGCAGAAGACGCGCTTCCTGCCGGGCATGGCGAAGGGACAGCTCATCGGCTGCTTCGGCCTCACCGAACCCGACTTCGGCTCCAACCCCGGCGGCATGCGCGCCCGCGCCCGGAAGGACGGGGACACCTGGGTGCTCAACGGCACCAAGGCGTGGATCACCAACGGCTCCATCGCGGACGTCGCGGTGGTGTGGGCGAAGACGGAGGACGGCGGCCCGGAGTCCGTGCGCGGCTTCCTGGTGGAGAAGGGGATGCCCGGCTTCAGCGCGCGGGAGATTCCCGGCAAGTTCTCCCTGCGCGCGTCGCGCACCAGCGAGCTGTCCTTCCAGGACGTGCGCGTGCCGGACCGCGACGTGCTGCCCGGCGTCGTGGGCCTCAAGGGGCCGCTGTCGTGTCTCAACAACGCGCGAGCCGGCATCGCGTTCGCGGTGACGGGCGCGGCCATCGCCTGCTTCGAGGGCGCGCGCGAATACGCGCTGTCCCGCGCGCAGTTCGACGGCAAGTCCATCGCCGGCTACCAGCTCACGCAGGAGAAGCTGGCGGACATGCTCCAGGAGATCGTCAAGGCGCAGCTCCTGAGCCTGCGGCTCGCGCGCCTCAAGGACGAGGGCAAGAGCAACCCCGTGATGGTGAGCCTGGCCAAGCGCAACAACGTGAAGAGCGCGCTCGACATCGCGCGCGTGGCCCGGAGCATCTACGGCGCCAACGGCATCACGGACGACTATCCGCCCGTGCGCCACATGCTCAATCTGGAGTCTGTCTTCACCTACGAGGGCACCCACGAGGTGCACACGCTGGTGCTGGGCAAGGCCATCACCGGCATCGACGCGTTCGGCTGACGCGGACGCCGGTGGAAGCCGCGCCTCCCCTCGCTCCCGGACGGGAAGGAGGGGAGGGCACGGGAAGGAACGTCAGGACTGGGGGCTGCCTTCGCCCGAAGGTTCGCCAGAGGGTTCGGACGACGGCTCGGAGGCAGGGGCCTCCGCGGACGCCTCGGCCTCGCCGGACTCGCCAGCCTCCTCGGAACCTTCCGCGGAGGCCTCGGGCTCGTCGGGCGTCTCCGTGGCGGTGCCGGAGGCCTCGGCGGCCTGCTGCGCCTTGAGCTCCTCGTCGTTCATGAAGCCGACGGGGTTCTCCTTGCGGTTGAAGAAGCGCACGGCCTTGGCGGACAGCGCGTACATCTGCTCGGCCACGGCGGCGGGCACCAGCGAGTGTTCAATCTGCGCGGGCTCCGGACGCTCCACCACGCCCAGCTCGCCCTCCTCCAGCTGCTTGGCCTGGGCGGGGCTCAGCTCCATGCGGCGCAGCTTTCCCTTGCGCGTCATGAAGTAGAACGCCGTCTCGCCCGCCTCCTGGGGGACCTGGGCGCCCAGCACCAGCTCGCGCAGGGCGCGGTCCAGCTCCACCTGCTTCTTGGACTCGGCGCGCTGGTAGGCCTTGGAGCCCGGCAGGGGCGGCAGCTTCGGAATGGGCTTCTCCGCGGGCGTGCCCGGACGCGAGGCCGCGCCGAACCCGCCCTGGGGACCCCGGCAAGCCTCCGACCCGTGGCGCGGCGGAC
>NZ_JBKGHJ010000594.1:0-4547 GCF_046520365.1 Corallococcus sp. 4LFB | reverse complement strand
ACCGCTTCGACGATGACGGTGACGAGCCCCAGGCCCGCCACGTCCGCCGCCTGCGCCCGCTGCGTCACCACCACGCGCAGCCCCGCGTCCTCCGCGATGGCCTCCACTCGCGCCTCGGGGAAGGACGTATCCATGGGCACGTACCCGCCTCCCGCCTTGAGGATGCCCAGCATCCCCGCCACCGCCTCCACCGTCCGCTCCACGTACAGGCCCACCAGCGACTCCGGGCCCACTCCCAGCGCTCGCAGCTGCTTCGCGACTCCGTTCGCCTTCGCGTCCAGCTCCGCGTACGTCAGCTGCCTGCCGTCCGCGACGACGGCCACCGCGCCGGGCTTCCGCTTCGCCTGCGCCTCGAACATCCCGTGGATGCTCTCCAGCGGCGTTGCTTCCGCCGTCTGGTTCCACGCCCTCAGCACCTGCTCCCGCTCCGCCTCCGCCAGCATCGGCAGCGCGCTCACGGACGCGTCCGGCGTCGCCGCGATCCCCTCCAGCAGCACGCCCAGGTGCTCCACCATCCGCTCGACCGTCGCGCGCTCGAAGAGATCCGCGCTGTAGGTCAGCGCGCCCTGGAAGCCCTCCGGCGCATCGCTCAGCGACAGGTTCAGCTCGAACTTGGCCGCCAGGTTCTCCAGCTCCAGACGGCGCAACGTCAGGTCGCTCAGCGACAGGGAGGTGTCCACCTCCGTGTTGAGCACCAGCATCGCCTGGAACAGCGGCGTGCGGCCCAGGTCGCGCTCCGGCCTCAACGCGTCCACCAGCCGCTCGAACGGCACCTGCTGGTGCGCGAACGCTCCCAGCGTCGTCTCCTTCACTCGCGCGAGCACCTCACGGAAGTGGTCCGCCGCGCGCACCTGAGTCCGCAGCACCAGCGTGTTCAGGAACAGGCCGATGAGGCCCTCCACCTCCGCCTGCGACCGCCCCGCGACGGGCGTGCCCACGCTGATGTCGTCCTGCCCGCTGTAGCGCGACAGGAGCACCTGCCACGCGGTCAGCAGCACCATGAACGGGGTGGCGCCCTCGCCGCGTCCCAGGGTCCGCAGTGCGTCCGACAGCGGCTTCGACAGCCGCACCGGCACCGAACCACCCCGCTCCGTCAACTTCGCGGGGCGCACCCGGTCCGTCGGCAGCTCCAGCACGGCCGGGGCACCTTCCAGCTCCCGCCGCCACCAGCCGACCTGCTCCTCCAGCGCGTCTCCCTTCAACCACTCGCGCTGCCAGACCGCGTAGTCCGCGTACTGCACCGGCAGCGGGGGCAGCACCGCGTCGCGCTGCTCGATGCGCGCGGCGTAGAGGGCAACCCACTCGCGCACCAGCACGCCCGCGGACCAGCCGTCGGAGACGATGTGGTGCATCGACAGGACCAGCAGGTGCTCCCGCTCCCCGGTCCGCAGCAGCGTGACGCGCAGGAGCGGGCCGTGGACCAGATCGAAGGGCCGCTGCGCTTCAACCCGCGCCAGCCTCCAGGCCTCCTGCTCCCGCAGTGCCGCGTCGACCTCACGCAGGTCCACCACCGGCAACGGGAGCGCCGGGGCTTCGATGATGCGCTGGAAGGGCCGGCCCTCCTCCGCGTGGAACGTCGTCCGCAGGCTCTCGTGCCGCTGGACAAGCGCGTTGAGCGCCTGCTCCAGCGCGGCCACGTCCAGGTGTCCCTCCAGCTTGAGCAGGCTGGGGATGTTGTAGAGCGAGCCCTGCGGCGACAGCTGCTCCAGGAACCACAGTCGCTGCTGCGCGAACGACAGCGGCAGCGGGCCGGTGCGAGCCGCGGGCTTCAGCGGGGGCACGCCGGGCGACGCTTCGGCGCGGGCGCCTCCACCCGCTGCGCGAGCGCGGCCACGGTGGGCGCTTCGAAGAGGGCGCGCAGCGGCAGCTCCACGCCGAACGCCGCGCGGATCCGCGAGATGGCCTGCGTCGCCAGCAGCGAGTGTCCCCCCAGTTCCAGGAAGTCGTCGTGGATGCCCACCTGGGACACACCCAGCAGCTCACGCCACGTCGCGGCCAGCGTCTCCTCCACCGGAGTGCGCGGCGCGACGTAGGTCGGTCCCTGCTCCGGGCGCACCGCGTCCGGCGCCGGGAGGGCCTTGCGGTCCACCTTGCCGTTGGGCGTGAGCGGCATCGCGTCCAGGACGACGAACGCGGACGGCACCATGTGCTCGGGGAGCTTGTCCTCCAGGTAGCGCCGCAACGCCGTTGCATCCACCGTCTCGTCCTCGCGCGCCACGACGTACGCCACGAGGCGCCGGTCGCCCGGCACGTCCTGGCGGGCCAGCACCACCGCCTCGCTCACCGCGCCCGCGAGCACCGCTTCGATTTCTCCGAGCTCGATGCGGAAGCCGCGCACCTTGACCTGGTGGTCGGTGCGGCCGACGAACTCCAGCGCGCCGTCCGCGCGGTAGCGGACCAGGTCCCCCGTCCGGTACAGCCGCGCGCCCGGCTCATGGCCGAACGGATCCGGCACGAAGCGCTCCGCCGTCTGCTCCGGCCGGCCCAGGTAGCCCCGGCCCACCCCGGCGCCGCCGATGAACAGCTCGCCCGCGATGCCCACCGGCACCGGTGCTCCCGTCGCGTCCAGCACATAGGCGCGCACGTTGGGATACGGCCGGCCAATGGGCGGCGTCCCCGAGCCCGGAAGGCAGAGCGCGCTCGTCACCGTGATGCTGGCCTCGGTGGGGCCGTAGGAGTTCACGAAGCGGCGGCCCTGCGCCCAGCGGTCCATCACCTCCGCCGGGCACGCCTCCGCGCCCGTCACCACCGTCTGGAGCGTGGGGAAGTCGTCGGACGCGAGGACCGCCAGCGTGGAGGGCAGCAGCACCGACGTGGTGATGTCTCGCTCGCGCATCAGCCGCGCCAGCTCCGGGCCGGGCCGCAGCGCTTCGCGCGGGGCGAGGACCAGCGTGCCTCCGCCCACGAGCGTGGAGAAGATCTCCAGCAGCGACACGTCGAAGCTCATCGACACGAACTGGAGCGTGCGCGTGCCGGGGCGCACGTCGAAGTCACGCACCGCCTGGGCGAGCGTGTTGACGATGCCCCGGTGTTCGACGAGCGCGCCCTTCGGCTGGCCGGTGCTGCCCGACGTGTAGATGACGTAGGCCAGGTGCCGTCCGCCCAGCGCGGGCAGGTTGCCGGAAGGCTGGCGCGCGAGGCTCGCGGCATCGGAGTCCACGCAGAGCAGCTGCTCTCCGCGCGAGGGCAGCTCGTCCGCGATGGCCTCGCGGGTGACGAGCACCGGGACGCGCGAGTCCTCCAGCAGGTAGGCGATCCGGTGCTGCGGGTAGTCCGGGTCCACGGGCACGTAGGCGCCACCGGCCTTGAGGATGCCCAGGAGCGCCATCAGCAGCTCGGGCGAGCGCTCCAGGCACACGCCCACGCGGACCTCCGGCCCCACGCCCAGGAGCTTGAGCTGGCGCGCGAGCTGGTTCGCGCGGGCATTCAGCTCGCGGTACGTCCAGCGCGTGTCGTCCAGCTCCACGGCGATGCCGTCGGGCGTGCGCTCCACCTGCGCCTCGAAGAGGCCGTGCAGCGAAGCCTCGGCCTCCAGCGGCGCCTGCGTGGCGTTCCAGTCCTTCAGCACCTGATGCCGCTCGGCGTCCGTGAGGAGCGAGAGGCGGGAGACGCGGCTGTCGGCCGCCGCGACGGCGATGCCTTCCAGCAGCGTGCGCCAGTGGCCCAGCAGCCGGGTCATGGCCTCCGCGTCGAAGCGCGACAGCTGGTAGGACAGGCGCAGGCCCAGCTTCTCGCCGGGGAGGACCGCGGGAGCCAGGGGCAGGGTCAGCCGCTCACGGCCCTCGAAGTCGCGCACGTCCAGGCCGCGAGCGCGCTCCTTGATGGACGCGTCGATGGGGTAGTTCTCCACGACGACGAGGCTCTCGAAGAGCGCCTGGCCGCGGGGCAGCTCGCTCCACGACTGGACCTGGACCAGCGGGCAGTGCTCGTGGGCGCTGAGGGACACCTGCTGCGTCTGGATGCCCTGGAGCCAGGACACCAGCGTGTCCGCGGGAGTGATCCGCACCCGGAGCGGCAGGGAGTTGATGAACAGGCCCATCATCCCCTCTACCCCCGGAAGCTCCGAGGGACGGCCGGAGACGGTGGTGCCGAAGACCACGTCCTGCTCGCCGCTGTAGCGGCTCAGCAGCAGCGCCCACGCGCCCTGCACCACGGCGCCCAGCGTGAGCTGGTGGCGGCGTGCGCAGGACTCGATGGCGGCGGTGGTCTCCGCGGAGAGGGCGATCTCCTGCGAGCCGTGCCGGTGGACGGCCTCGCTGTCGTCGGAGCCCGTGCCCTGATCCAGGGGCAGCGGCGTGGGGGCCGTGAAGCCCGCGAGCCGCTCGCGCCAGAACGCCTCCGAACGGGCGGAGTCCTGCTGGCCCAGCCACGCGATGTAGTCCCGGAAGGGAGGCCGCGCGACCACGAGCGGCGCCTGCGAACGGCTGAACGCATCGTAGAAGCCGAACACGTCCTGCATCACCAGGCCCAGGCTCCAGCCGTCGAGCAGGGTGTGATGGAAGCTCCAGATGAGCCGGTGGACGTGCGAGTCCAGGCGCACCAGCGCC
>NZ_JBKGHJ010000593.1:0-4558 GCF_046520365.1 Corallococcus sp. 4LFB | reverse complement strand
CAGCGCGGAGCCCCGGCGCGGCTGGCGGCGTACCCGGCACGGGGTCGCTCGCGGGCTGGGTGCGCGCGGCGGCGCTGTGGCTGGCGCTGGACTGGCAGCGCCAGCGCTCGGGGCAGGCGCAGTCGGAGGACGGCGACCTGTCCATGCTGGTGGCGCCCGGGGACGACCCGGAGCTGGCGTACCTCAAGCAGACGTACCGCGCGGAGTTCGCCGCGTCCTTCCAGGCGGCGCTGGCGGCCCTCTCCGCCCGGCAGCGCAACTTCCTGCGGCTGAAGTACCTGGACGGGCTGAGCATCGACCAGCTGGGGGCGCTCTACGGCGTGCACCGCTCCACGGCGGCGCGGTGGGTGGTGGGCGCGCAGGAGGAACTGCTGGACGGGACGCGGCAGCGGCTGACGGAGCGGCTGCGGCTGACGCGCTCGCAGCTGGACAGCGTGCTGCGGCTCATCTCCAGCCAGCTGGACGTGAGCCTCAGCCGGCTGCTGCGCACGAAGGCCGAGTAGTAACGCGGCGCGCGAGCCCCCGTCCGCGCGCGAGGCGCCCGAGAATCCGGGCGGGCATTCGTGGACAGTGCGTTAAAGAGAGGGGAGATGCGAACGCTCTTCATCGGAGATGTGCACGGCTGTTCCGCCGAGCTGGACGCGCTCCTGAAGGCGTGTGACTGGAGCCCCGGCGACCGGGTGGTGCTGGTGGGCGACCTGGTGGCGAAGGGGCCGGACTCCGCGGGCGTGGTGCGGCGGGCGCGCGAGCACGGCTTCCAGGCGGTGAAGGGCAACCACGACGCGCACGTGCTGCGCTGGCACGGCGGGCACGCGGCGAAGGGCAAGAAGCTCAAGCCCGAGCACCGGCAGGTGCTGGACACGCTGGCGGCCGCGGACTGGGCCTACATGGAGAGGCTGCCCTCCTATCTGCACCTCCCGGACCTGAACGCGCTGGCGGTGCACGCGGGGCTGGTGCCGGGGGTGCCGCTGGCGGAGCAGAAGGAGGAGTTCCTCTTCAACCTGCGCAGCATCGCGGCGGACGGGACGCCGTCGAAGCGGCTGGAGGCGGGCGAGCCCTGGGGCAGCCTGTGGAAGGGCCCGGAGCTGGTCATCTTCGGCCACGACGCCATGCGCGGCCTGCAGCGGCACCCGTTCGCGGTGGGGCTGGACTCCGGCTGCGTCTACGGCGGCAAGCTCACCGCGTACGTGCTGCCGGAGGGCCGGTTCTACTCCGTGCCGGCGGCCCGCGCGTACATGGCGCTGTAGGCGCGGGCCGGGCCCTGGAGCTCAGGGCTTCGCGCTCAGCGTCTTCACGGCCCGCTGGGCGTTCTCGTTCTTCGGATCCGCCGTGAGCCGCTTCTGGAACACGGCGAGCGCCTCGGCCTTCGTCACGCCATACGTCTTGCTCCACACCCGCGCGATGCGGGCGGACTCGGCGGGCCGCGCCGTCCACTGCGTGACAAGCGGCGGTGGGGCCTTGGGAGCGTCGGCTCGGGGCATGACGGCCTCCAGGGTTGACCCGCGGGAACGGAGGGGCAGCCTGCGAAGTCATGACTGCCTTTGGGCCTCAGCCTCCCCCTGTGTTGTCAATGGGGCGCTCGCCTGGGGTTGAAATGTCTGCCGATAACCACGAATTCCAGCGAGCTTTTGAGCTTGTCAGATCCGATTGGTATGTCGCGGATCGCTGCTGATGCTGGCGGCTGAACCTGGGGGCCACATGAGAGCTTTCGTAATAGCCGTGCTGATGCTGCTGACGGCCGGATGCGCTACGACTCGGGTCGTCAACCTCAACACGGGATACGGCAAGACAATCAGCTACACGCCCCTTGAGTCCGACCCTGTCGAGATAGGGCGGGATGCCTTCAAGCAAGCTGTCACGCAGCTTGTGCTCGACATGAAATTAGATGTCGCGTTCAAGGAAGTTGAACGGGATGACCGTCGCTCCCTGCTCGCGTCGAATGGCGGAGTCGTTGACGGTGCTCAGGGGCGAGCCGTCCCGTCGGCCTACGAGCGAATCTGCCAGCGGCAGGACGACCCCAACGGCTGCATGGGCATGTTGGCGGGTGGGCTTACGTTCGGGCCGATGGAACGCCGTATGATGGCGCTCTACTTCGCGCTCGATACGGTCTGGGAAGGCGTCGAGGATGCCATCCGAGACATGGTGAACGGGGCTGCCTTACGGGCCATGGTGACGACAATGATTGGGACGGCACTTGTGATGCTCGTCGCACCTGAGCCGATTACGAAGGTCATTGCGATTGCGCTGACAGCGTCGCTAATTGCCTATCTCGGCACAGGGCCCGTGTGGAATCTCGGGCAGGGGTTCCTACGCCTCATGGACGAATCGAGGGACGCCGCGAACGTTTCGGAACTGGAGCGCGCGGGGCATCGCTTCGGAAAGATCCTTGGAGACAACGGCGCTCGCGTGCTCGTGATCGTCGCCCTGTCGGCGCTCGGCGGCAAGAACGCGATGGCGGCCCAGGGGCCGAGAATGCCGGGCTTCGCTCAGGCGGCGGTCAGGGCAGAGGCAGAAGGGGGCTTCGTGCTTGCCGGCGCGCTGTCGGGAGGGGTCCAGGCGATATCGATCTCGTCTGCTGGGGTCCTCAACATCGCGCTTGCTCCGACTGCTGTCGCCGCGGTCGCCATGGGCCCCGGTGCTGGTGTGGGGACTCGACCCGCCGTCGGCGCTGGGAGCGGCATTCAGGGCGATCCCGATGGCAAGGTTCATCACATTTGCACGGACAAGAACACTGTCTCTGATGCAAGTGGGGGCCCGTGGACGCCACTATTCGAGAGGGTTTTTGAGAGGGCTGGCATGAAACTGAGTGACCGCGAGAACCTCGTGCGGATCAGAGGGCACCAGGGGCCACACCCTCGCGCGTATCATGAGGCAGTTCTTGAGCGAATCGACTTGGCGACGCAGCAATGCAGGGGCGCAGCGCAATGCCGGGCGGCATTGACGGGAGAACTTGCCAAGATTGCCCGAGACCTTTTAAGGGAGGGTTCGAAGCTACGGAGACTCATTTCCCTGGGGAGTCAGGAATAAAACATGGAGCGACGCTTCTTCAGCCTGAAGACGGATGTGTATGTAACTGGCCGATGGTATCTCGATGATCCAGTTGATGTTCGTGGAGAAGAAATCGGGGACGTCTGGATGTTTAGACGGGGGAAGCCCGTAGAGCCTCCTGTGCAATTGTATATTCCGGTTTCCCGGCCCGGCGTATCTTTGGATATGGATTTCGCTGGATTGGGCCTTACTCCTGTCGTCAGCGCACGAGTCGCTTCAGTTTTCAGTGAGATGGCCCCTGACGATGTGCAGCTATTTCCCGTCGAGATTCAAGGCGAGTCCAAGCCGTTTTTTCTGCTCAACGTGACTCGAACGATTCGTTGCATTGACGATGCCGCATGCGAAGAGGTGCAATATTTCTCCGAAGACGACGTGATGCCCGAGAAGGCGGGGACGTACCGATCCGTTATCGGGTTGCGTATCGACAATTCAAAAATTGACGACGCCCGGGTGTTCCGACTCTGGGGCTATAACATTCCCATCATTGTCGACGAAGACATCAAGATTGCCCTGGAGGCGAACGGCATCTCTGGCGGGAAGCTCGAAAGGGTCTGAGCCGTGTCTGTGTTCGTCATGGTTCCGTCATGACACGCGTTTGTCTTTGTCAGGACGGCAACGCTCCACCGCATGACGGACCTGAGCAGGGATTGGAGGACGCCTCCCGGCCCTCGCGATGTGGGCTCCGGGTGCCTTCCGCACGCACCCGGGGCTCTGACATATTCCGTGGAGGTCATCTTTTTCCGGGAGGAGTCCACCATGGTCCGCACCTCGAGCCTCGTCAGCGCCCTGCTCCTCGTGAGCGCCTGCCAGAAGGCCCCGGAGGCTTCGCCGGCCGCGACTCCCGCGCCGGAGGTGGCGCCGGTGAAGACGGCGCCGTTCTCACTGTCGGTGCTCCAGGACGCGGCGCCGTCGGGCTGTACGTGGCTGCGCCTGGAGTCGGACGGAAGACGCAGGGCGCTGGTGACGGTGGATGCGGCGTGTGACGGGCTGCAGCTCGCGTGGAGCGCGGATGGGAAGCGCGCGGCGGTGCGGGACCCGGCCGGCAGCGCGCGGGGCCCGGGCGCGTGTGGACGGTGGACCTGACGTCCGGCAGGGGGCGGCGCAGCTGTTGCCGGAGGAGGGGCTGACCGGCGCGGTGGGGTTCGATTCAGTGGGGCGGCTGGTGGCGCTGACGGCGCACACGGGCGAGCTGGTGCGGCGCGACGGCGCCTTCCTCTTCGAGGGCCGGCGCATCCCCATCCCGGAGGAGGACGACGGCGCGGGGCTCGCGCACGCGTACCGGCTGGAGGCCGGGGCGTGGAAGCGCATCGAGACGGTGGCCACGCGCGGTGACGCGGACGCCGTGTTCGCGCTCGCCACGGCGGAGATGCTGGTGTCCTCCACGGTGTCCGGGGACCCGGAGGCGCTGGTGGCGCAGGGGCTGGACGAGGGCAGCCAGGACGCGGTCCGGCTGGACGCGGTGGTGCCGCGCCGGGGGCACGACGTGTTCGGCGGCTGGGCGCGCCTGGAG
>NZ_JBKGHJ010000592.1:0-4580 GCF_046520365.1 Corallococcus sp. 4LFB | reverse complement strand
CCCCGGCGTCGGTGGGGCCCCGGCCGCCTGCTGGTGGTGAGCCCCTTCCCGGGCCCCGTCCAGGTCTATGCCTCCGTGTCCCTGCCCCCGCCGCCCCCGCCGCCGGACGGCGACCGGCAGACGGCCATCATCGCGGGGCTCGTGCTGGCGTGTACCGCCATCACCTCCGTCGCCTTCGCGCGCACGCTCGCGGGCCCGCTGGAGAAGCTGGCCAGCGCGGCGCGCGCGTTCGGCGCGGGACGGCTGGACGTGCGCGCGGGCCTGCGCCGCAAGGACGAGCTGGGCCTGGTGTCCGAGGCCTTCGACGAGATGGCCGGCCGCATCACCCAGTTGCTCCGCTCGCAGAAGGAGCTGCTCGCCAACGTGTCGCATGAGCTGCGCACGCCCCTGTCGCGCATCCGCGTGGCGCTGGACCTGGCCGCGGAGGGCGACGCGCAGACGGCGCGCGAGCTGCTGCCCGACATCACCGAGGACCTGTCGGAGCTGGAGCGCCTGGTGTCCGACGTGCTCACCACGTCCCGCCTGGAGCTGGTGACGGATGGCGCGAGCGGCGGCGTGCCTCCCCTGCGCCTGGAGCGCGTGGACGCGAACGCGCTGGTGGAGAAGGCCGCCGCCCGCTTCCGCTCCGCCCGGCCGAAGCACCGGCTGGAGGTCCAGGTGGACGGCGCGCTGCCGGCGCTGAAGGCAGACCCCGTGCTGCTGCGGCGCGTGTTGGACAACCTGCTCGACAACGCGGGGAAGTATTCGGAGCCCGGCACCACCGTGCGGCTGCACGCCCGGGCGGAAGGCGGGGGCGTCCAGGTGGAGGTCCGGGACCAGGGCATCGGCATCGAGTCGGAGGACCTGGCGCGCGTGGGCACGCCCTTCTTCCGCACCGACCGCAGCCGCGCTCGCACCACGGGCGGCGTGGGGCTGGGGCTGGCGCTGGCGCGCCGCATCCTGGACGCGCACCACGGCCACCTCACGCTGGAGAGCCAGCCGGGCCAGGGCACCACCGCGCGCGTCGTGCTCCCCGGAGTGGGGGCGGCGGACACGCCGGACGGTCGCCTCGCCGTGGGTCATCTTTCGTAATAGAGACGAGATTCGCCGAAACATTTCAGAACGTAGATAAGGGGCATGAAGGCCTTGAGCGAGATGCCGCGGGAAGCGCCGGCCCTGGCGCCGGTGGAGCTGGATGAGGACGAGGGCCGCAAGCGCGGAGTGCCGCGCTGGGCCTGGATCCTGGCGATCCTGGTGGTGGCGGGCGCGGTGCTGTTCTGGCGCATGCGCGCGGGAAGCCAGGCGGACGCCGTCACCTACGAGACGACCCCCGCCGAGGCCCGGAAGCTCACGGCCCGGGTGACGGCCACCGGCACCGTGGCGGCGCTGGTGACGGTGCAGGTCGGCAGCCAGGTCTCCGGCCGCGTCCAGGAGCTGATGGTCGACTACAACTCGCAGGTCAAGAAGGGGCAGGTCATCGCCCGCATCGACCCGCAGCTGGTGCAGGCCGCGCTGGACCGGGCGAAGGCGAACATGACCGCCGCGCGCGCGAACCTCCAGAAGGCGCGCGTGAACGCGGACGTGGCGAAGAAGCAGGCCGCGCGCTCGAAGGAGCTGCGCGCGCAGCAGTTCATCTCCCAGTCGGAGCTGGAGACGGCCGAGTCCGCCGCCGCCAGCGGACAGGCGGAGGTCACGGCCGCGGAGGGCTCGGTGGCCCAGGCGCAGGCCGCGCTCAACGAGGCGGAGGTGAACCTCAAGTACACGACCATCGTGTCGCCCACGGACGGCATCGTCATCTCGCGCAGCGTGGACGTGGGCCAGACGGTGGCCGCGTCCCTCCAGGCGCCCGTGCTCTTCACCATCGCGGAGGACCTGCGCAAGATGCAGGTCAACACCAGCATCGCGGAAGCGGACGTGGGCAAGCTGCGGCCCGGCCAGAAGGCCACCTTCACCGTGGACGCGTTCCCGGGGGAGACCTTCGACGGCGTCATCCGGCAGATCCGCAACGAGGCCATCACCGTGCAGAACGTGGTGACCTACCTGGCCGTCATCGACGTGCCGAACCCGGACCTCAAGCTCAAGCCGGGCATGACGGCGAACGTGACCATCGTCACGCAGCAGAAGGACCAGGCGCTCTCCGTGCCCAACACGGCGCTGCGCTACCGCCCCGCGCCGTCGCCGGACGCGGCCGGGCAGGCCCCCGCCCAGCAGGCCCCGGCCGGCATGCGCACCGTCTACGTGCTGCGCCGCCAGCCGGAGCAGAAGCCGCGGCCCGTGGCCGTGAACGTGCGCACCGGCATGACGGACGGCACGTTCACGGAGGTGGTGGAAGGGGAGCTGAAGGCCGGCGACCGCGTCATCACCGCCGCGAACTCGGCGGCGGGCGAGACGCCCACGCCAGCTCCGTCGGGCAGGAGCCCCGTCGGTGGCGGGGGCGGCCGGGGCATGCGCCGGGGCCCGTTCTAGGCACGCGGCCGTTCCAATCACTTTCATCGCGGGCAGGGGAAGGGACAGAGGCAGACCGATGGACGCGGAAACGAAGCGGGCACCCCCCGTCATCCAGCTCAAGAACGTGGCGAAGGTGTACCGCTCCGGCGACGTGGAGGTGCGGGCCCTGCGCGGCGTGGACTTCACGGTGGAGTCGGGCGAGTTCGTCTCCATCATGGGCTCCTCCGGTTCGGGCAAGTCCACGCTGATGAACATCCTGGGCTGCCTGGACCGGCCCACCTCCGGGGAGTACCTGCTCAACGGCCGCGAGGTGGCCCGCCTGGACCGCGACGGCCTGGCGCGCGTGCGCAACCGCACCCTGGGCTTCGTCTTCCAGAGCTTCAACCTGCTGGCGCGCACCACCGCGCTGGAGAACGTGGAGCTGCCCATGCTCTACGCGGGCGTGCCCTCCAAGGAGCGCCGCGCGCGGGCGAAGGAGGCGCTGGAGCGCGTGGGGCTGGGGGCCCGGCTGGACCACCACCCGAAGCAGCTCTCCGGCGGTCAGCAGCAGCGCGTGGCCATCGCGCGGGCGCTGGTGGGCCGGCCGCGCGTCATCCTCGCGGACGAGCCCACGGGCAACCTGGACTCGCGCACCACGGTGGAGGTGATGGCGCTGTTCCAGCAACTCCAGAAGGAAGGCCTCACGCTGGTGCTGGTGACGCACGAGCCGGACGTGGCCGAGTACACGCAGCGCATCGTGGTGGTGAAGGACGGGCGCATCGTGAACGACAGACGCCAGACGCCGAACCCGGCGGTGGTGCCCGCCGAGGAGGTGGGGACATGAGCATCCTGGAGACGGTCGTCCTGGCGCTGCGTGCGCTGCTGCGTTCCAAGACGCGCTCGGTGCTCACCGCGCTGGGCATCATCATCGGCGTGGGCGCGGTCATCGCCATGGTGGCCATTGGCGACGGCGCGAAGGCCAGCGTGCAGAAGGTCTTCGACTCCATGGGCACCAACCTGCTCATCGTCCTGCCGGGGTCGTCCAGGTCCGGTGGCGCCAGGGGCGGCTTCGGCAGCCAGCCCACCATCACCTGGGACGACCTGGAGGCCGTGCGCACGCAGCTGTCCACCGTGCGCGGCGCGGCGCCGGAGATGCGCTCCAACGCGCAGGTGTTCAGCGAGGACCAGAACTGGAACACCAGCATCATCGGCACGACGACGGACTACTTCACCGTGCGCAGCTGGACCATGGCGAAGGGCGCGCACTTCACGGACGCGGACAACGAGGCGGGCGCGAAGGTGGCGGTGCTGGGCCAGACGGTGGTGGACAACCTCTACGGCAAGGGCTTCAACCCCGTGGGGCAGGTCATCCGCATCAACAAGACGCCCTTCACCGTGATGGGCGTGACGGCGCCCAAGGGCCAGTCGCCCGTGGGCCAGGACTTCGACAACACGGTGTTCGTGCCGGCCACCACCTTCCGCCGCCAGGTGCAGGCGCAGAGCCTGGGCGCGTACATCACCGGCGCGGTGTTCGTGCAGGCGGCGAGCGCGGACCTCACGGCGAAGGCCCAGACGGACGTGACGAACCTCCTGCGGGAGCGCCACCGCCTGGGCGAGGACGACGCCAACGACTTCGACGTGCGCAACCTGGCGGAGGTGGCCAGCGGTCAGCAGCAGAGCACGGAGACGCTGAGCCTGCTGCTCGCGGCCATCGCGGCGGTGTCGCTGGTGGTGGGCGGCATCGGCATCATGAACATCATGCTGGTGAGCGTCACCGAGCGGACGCGTGAGATTGGCGTGCGCGTGGCGGTGGGCGCCCGGCCGCGCGACATCCTGGCGCAGTTCCTCATCGAGGCGCTGACGCTGGCGGTGCTGGGCGGCATCATCGGCGCGGCCGTGGGCCTGGGCGTGGCGAAGCTGCTGGCCGCGCAGTTCGGCTGGCCCATGCTGGTCCGCCCGGACGTCGCGCTGCTGGCCATCGGGTTCAGCGGCCTGGTTGGGGTCGTCTTCGGGCTGTACCCGGCGCGCAAGGCGAGCCTGTTGGATCCCATCGATGCACTGAGGTACGAGTGATGCGCGCGCTTCCGTTGACGCTTTGGCTGTGCGTCCTGCCCGTGGTCGCGGGGGCCCAGACGGCCTCGCGGCCCGCGGCCGCCCAGGCGCCGGCTACGGCG
>NZ_JBKGHJ010000591.1:0-4581 GCF_046520365.1 Corallococcus sp. 4LFB | reverse complement strand
GGCGCCCGACACCGAGGACACCCCGCCCCTGCGCGAGCGCGCGCCGAACCGGACGCTGGCGCGGCTGCGGCTGGACTACCTCAAGCTGCTCTACGGGCGTGACTACCTGGGCACGACGTACGCGGACAGCGCGGCGGCGCAGGCGGCGCTGGAGGCGGAGGCCGCGTCGTTCGCGGACACGTTCGACCCGGTGGCGTGGTCG
The DNA here is from genome assembly GCF_046520365.1 of Corallococcus sp. 4LFB. Taxonomy (NCBI): domain Bacteria; kingdom Pseudomonadati; phylum Myxococcota; class Myxococcia; order Myxococcales; family Myxococcaceae; genus Corallococcus; species Corallococcus sp. 4LFB. The sequence continues at coordinate 4,379 of NZ_JBKGHJ010000591.1, read as the reverse complement.
CTGCTCTGCTCCGCGTACGCGGGCTGCGACCTGACGGAGACGTTCTCGCGGATCCGCGCGCGGGTGCTGCTGCTCGCGGGCGCGACGGACGCGCTGGCGCCGGCGGGCCGCGTGCGGGACACGTACCACCAGCTCACGGCGGCGGGCGTGCAGGCGCGGTTCGTGGAGCTGCAGGGGCCGGGGGACCACGGCACCCTGCTGGCGGACGCGCACCGGCTCAAGGGGCCGGTGCAGGACTTCCTGCGCTGGCTGCGCGGCTAGCTAGCGCTGCGACTGGTGCTGGCTGGCGAGCCGCGCCCGGAGCGCGCCCACCAGCATCCCGATGGCGATGTCGTTGTTGCCGCCGTGCGGGATGATGATGTCCGCGTGGTGCTTGGACGGCTCCACGAAGCCCATGTGCATGGGGCGCACGTGGCGCAGGTACTGTCCCACCACGTGGTCGAAGTCGCGGCCGCGGTCCTTGATGTCGCGGGTGAGGCGGCGAAGGATGCGCAGGTCGTCGTCCGCGTCGACGTAGATCTTCACGTCCATCTCGTCGCGGACCTCCTTCATGTGCAGCACGAGGATGCCCTCGATGAGGATGATGTCCCCGGGGTCCACGCGGTGCGTGTGCGTCTGGCGGCTGGACGTGACGAAGTCGTAGACGGGCTTCTGGATGGCCTGGCCCTGCTTGAGCGCGCGCAGGTGGCTGACCAGCAGCTCCGTGTCGAAGGCGTCGGGATGGTCGAAGTTCACCTCCCGCCGGTCCACCAGGGGCATGTCCTTGAGGTCCCGGTAGTACGAGTCCTGATCAATGAAGGCGACCCGGCAGTCGGCGAGGGCTTCACGCACCTTGCGGGCCACCGTGGTCTTGCCGGACGCGGTGCCGCCCGCGATACCAACGACGAGGGGTGACGACATGCGGCGGGCAGTACCCCACCAGACAGGTGGGCGCAAGGGTCCGTTGACTCCCGGACACCGCGCCCCGCTTATGCCCGCCGCAAGAGCCCGCGCGCCTGCCCTTCCGCGAGCAGCCACGCGGGCAGGTCCTCCACCGGACGCGGGCCGTCCGCGAGCCCCTGGAGCCCCGCGGCCACCTCTGGCGGTAGGGTCAGGACCTCGAAGCCCGTCCCCTTGCGGCGGATGGCGAAGCGCCACGGCCCGGGCCCGGCCGGGCCGCCACCTGCACCAGGGCCTCCAGGCCGGACACCTCCAGGGCCCCGCAGGCCCACGCACGGCCGGTGAGGTGACGCCGCAACGCCCGTGAGGCGAAGACCAGCTCCGTGAGGTCCGCGGGGAAGGCGCCCAGGCGGACGTCCTCGGCCAGCGCCACCTGGCCCGGGGCGGGGGCCGGGGGCTCCTGGAGGAAGGCGTGCGGCAGCATCATCTCCAGCGACAGCGCGGCGGCCACCCCGTCCGACGGCGCGGCCATCACGCGCTTGCGCGCCCAGGACGCGAAGGCGTGGGACAGCGACCTGCCCAGCCCGTCGAAGAGGCCCCGGTACTCGCGCGAGCGGGTGAAGGACTCCAGTCCCTCCGGCGTCGCCGCGAGCAAAAGGCGCGTCAGCGGCCAGTCCTTGTCCAACTGCTCGGCCACCACCGCCAGCCGGAAGTCCCGGTCCGCGCGCGTGCCCTCGGGGTCGGCGTCCTCGGAGGCCGGCGTGACGCCGTGGCCCGCGTCGAACAGCGCCCACGGGCGGCTCTCCCCGGTGAGCGCGGGCACGGGCTCGCGCGACGCGGGGAAGGCGATGGGAGGACGGGCCTCCTTCGGCACGAGCGCGCGCAGCCGCCGCAGCGACGCGAGCGCCACCTCCGGCGGATGACCGTCGCCCTCGAAGGTGACGGCGCGCAGGCGCGGGCAGCGCGGGAGCACCTCCGCCAGCAGCTCGAACAGCTCCTCGCGCACGGGCTGCGTGTGGTCATCCACGTAGAAGGCCCGCCCTGCCCTGCGCGTCACCACGCCGCCCGCGATGTGGAGCTCCACCACCTGCTCCAACGGGAAGCCGTCCAGGCCCGTGCGCAGGGGCAGCCCCGCGGAGAGCTGGTGGCTGAAGAGGTGGCCCAGGTCCAGCAGCAGCGGCAGGCCCGTGCGCGCGTGCAGCTTCGCCATGAAGTCCAGCGCGTGCAGGCCGCCGCGCGTGGCGAGGACGGCGGGGTTTTCAATCACCAGCGGCACGCTCAAGCCCGCCTGGATGTGGAGCGCGTGCGCCGCGCTGTCCCGCACGCCCGCGTCGTTGAACGGCGGCGTGACGTAGAGGTAGCCCGGGAAGGGCTGGCCGCCCGCGTGCCACCAGCCCACGTCGTTGCCCACCCACGGGCTGCCCACCGCGCGCGCGTGCGCGTCCAGCTGCGCCAGCGCGGACGCGGGCTCCAGCTCCGGGCCCCACAGGTTCAGGTGCACGGGGTGGAAGAGGACCGGCACCTCCTGGCGCCGGCGCCACATCTCCGGAAAGAGCGTGGCCTGCGCCTTCGCCTCCTCCAGCGCGATGGGCGCGCTGTACTCCACGAAGTCGAAGAGGCCGGGCGAGGCGTCGAGCAGCCGGTACGGATGCGGCACGTCCGAGGCGCTCAGGTTGCTGCTCAGCCCCAGCCCCATCCAGGGCAGTGACCACGAATCCGATGCAGGGCGCGTCATGGGCACACCCTAACCACCCGGGCCCCGGGTGGCGCTAACCTTGTGGGGGCGGCCGCTCCAGGCGCACGTCCTGGACCGTCAGCACCCGGCCGTCCGCGGCGCGCACCTCCAGCGGCTTCACCGGCTTCCCGTGCGCCTTGTCGAGCACCCGCGTGCGCGGCTCCCCCGCCTGGAAGCAGTGCTCCTGCCCCCACTGGCCCAGCGCGACCAGGATGGGAAACAGACTCCGCCCCTTCTCCGTCAGCACGTATTCCTGCCACGCGCTGCCGTCGGAGGCCGGCCGGGTGTCCAGGATGCCGTGCGGGCCACCGGGCACACCGCCCCCTCCATGCTCGTCCGCTTCAACACCGCCTCAGTCCCGAGCGCCGTCCCACAACGGGTTGCATAACGAAACCAGGGCCTTTTGATCATCCGGCGATGGGTTTCATCATGAAACCAGTCACGCCGGGCGCAACCGGGAGACGCTGGACGCGGCAGCTGGCCTCAGCTTTCTGAAGGCGCCTCGGTTTTCCGAGCACGCGGATACGCCCGTGGGACGGCGTCTCACAGAGGGAGCACGGCGATGGCATCGCCATTGCTCTGCTCGCGGGACACATCCGTCCTACGGGAGTCGTCCATCCATGAACACGAACCGGTTGCGGCATCTCTTCTCTCGCGCGCTGCGGGCCTCGCTCGCGACGCCGCTGGTGCTGGCGGGCTGTGGCACCGGCAGCACCAGCCTGTCGGGGTACTCGAACGTCGAGTGCACGCCACAAGGGGTACCCGCCATCGACGACCTGAGCATCCAGCCGGCGCAGGACTTCATCGAGCTGCGCCAGGTCACCAGCTACGGCGGTGAGCCGGTCACCTACGAGGCCCGGGCCTCCACTGGCGAAGCGTGCGCGACCGCCACCGACGTGTCCGCCTGTCAGACCGCCCTGGCCGAGGCGCGCTCCAGCGACGGCTTCAATGACGCGTGCATCCAGGCCTGCTCGAAGTACTTCCTGGCGACGACTCGCGGCGACGAGGTGAAGACGTGGTCGACGCTGGAGTCGCTCCAGCAGTTGATCGGCACCGTGGACACCGCGCAGGACGCGGCGCTCCTCACCTTCGCCGCGGGCTACAGCCTGAGCTGCGACACGCTGGAGCGGGGGGCGGTGAAGCGGAACAAGGATGGCAGCTTCAACGTCGTCGGCACGAAGGGCTTCGCGTGCGGCGAGGGCTCCGACCTGACGCAGCATGTGGTCCGGGTGTCCGCCAACGGCAAGATCAACGAGGTGGAGGATCACGTGCTGGAGAAGGGCTCCGGCAGCTGCGCCGTGGGCCGCCGGCCCGTGGGGCTCCAGGGCACCGTCGCTGGCGGCTGCGAGGACGCGCTGGGACACTACTTCGCCCAGACGGCGCACCTGGAGGCCGCGTCCATCCATGCCTTCCTGCGGCTGCGGGAGGAGCTGGCCCTGCACGGCGCGGAGGCCGGCCTCCAGGACGCGGCGCTCGCGAGCGCGGTGGACGAGGTCATGCACACGGAGATGACGGGACGGCTCGCACGGCGCTTCGGGGCCACGCCTCCGCCGCCTTCCGTCGCGGCCGTGCCGCCGCGTGCGCTGGACGAAGTCGCGTTGGACAACGCCGTGGAGGGGTGCGTGCGCGAGACGTACGGCGCGCTGGTGGCCCACCACCAGGCCCTGCATGCGCGCGACGCCGAGGTGCGCGCGGCCATGGTCCGCATCGCCGAGGATGAGACGCGGCACGCGGGCCTGTCGTGGGACATCGACCGGTGGGTGCG
>NZ_JBKGHJ010000590.1:0-4606 GCF_046520365.1 Corallococcus sp. 4LFB | reverse complement strand
CACGCGGCGCGAGCCCCGGCGCGCGGCGCCCTCGATGGGGGCCGGGTGTTCCCGCACGACCTCCTTGGGCACCTTGTCGCTGCGCAGCCCCTGGAACACGGGGTGGCGCAGGCGGCCGTCCTTCGTCCACTCCGTGAAGTTCACCTGGGCCACGTACTTCGGCTTCACCCAGACGGTGTCCGTGTTCGTGGGCGCATCCACGGCGGACGGCTTCTTCACGCGCGTGGCGTCCAGCAGCCAGCGCAGCTCGCGGCGGTCCTGTGACGTGTAGCCCGTGCCCACCTTGCCCACGTCGTGGAAGCCGTCCCTGCCGCGCACGCCCACGCGCAGCGCGCCAATCTCCGACTTCGCCCGCTCGTTCTTGATGGGCAGGTACCCCAGGATGACGACCTCCTGGCCCGCGACCACCTTCAGCTTCAGCCAGTCCCCGGAGCGCGTGCCCGTGTAGGGCGCGTCCTTGCGCTTGGCGATGATGCCCTCCCAGCCCTTGCGCCGCGCCTCCAGCAGCGCGCGCGACAGCGTCAGGTCCAGCTTGTCGGAGAGCTGCAGCGGCAGCTTCACGGAGGCCATCAGCTCCTCCAGCCGCGCCCGGCGCTCCTCGTAGGGAAGCTCGCGCAGGTCCTCGCCGTCCAGCCACAGCAGGTCGAACACGATGAAGCGCTGCTCCGCGCCCTCCTCCGTGTTCTGGAGAATCTGGAAGCGCGAGCGGCCCTTCTCGTCGAGCGCGACGATCTCCCCGTCCACGACGACGTCCTTCGCGGGCAGCTCGCGCAGCGCGGCGGCGAGCCGGGCGAAGCGGCCGGACAGGTCGTTGCCCCGGCGGCTCTGGAACGCGAGCTTGTCGTGGGTGACGGCGCACACGGCGCGGAAGCCGTCGTACTTCACCTCGTAGGCGTGCGTCTCGTCGTGCACCTCGTCGGACACCGCCAGCCGCGCCAGCATGGGCGGCCACACGCGCTCCAGCAGCTTCTCCGGCGAAGACGGTGGACGGGCCACCTTCGAGGGCTTGCGCGCGGTCTTCTGGCCCGGGCCCCGGGCACCGCGCGCACGGGCGCGGCGGGCTGCTTGTGGCGCAGCACCCCCGGCTTGCGCGGGCCGTGCGTCTCCACCTGGCCGCTCTTCACGGACTCGGGGCGCTCCACCGTGACGTCGTAGCCGGCCTTGGCGTACGCATCCTTCGCCTTGAAGAAGAGCCACTGCGCCTTGCCGCCGCGCGGACGCGTGCGGATGAGGTGCCAGCGCCCCTTGAGCTTCGCGCCGTGCAGCAGGACCTCCAGGTGCCCGCGCTTCAGCTGCGCCTGGGCGTCGCCGGGGGGCACGACCTCGAAGGTGCCGGACTCCCAGAGCAGCGAATCCCCGCCGCCGTACTGCTCATCCGGGATGTGCCCCTCGAAGTCCGCGTAGGAGCGCGGGTGGTCCTCCGTCTGGACCGCGAGCCGCTTCACCGTGGGGTCGTGGCTGGGGCCCTTGGGGATGGCCCAGCTCACCAGGACGCCGCCAATCTCCAGCCGCAGGTCGTAGTGCAGCCGGGTGGCGTCGTGCTTGTGGATGACGAAGACGGGAGCGCTCGACTTCGGGGCCACCACCTCCGGGGACGGCTCGGGCGTGAGCTGGAAGTCGCGCTTCGTCCGGTAGCGGCGCAGACGCTTCTGGGGGTCGGAGGTCTTCACCCTCCAACGCTCTGCACAGGAGAGCGGGCGCGCAATTCCTCACACGGGTTGGTGGGCGGGCAGGGAGGCAGGCGCTCCTCGCGCGGACCCGGCGCCTGATTTTTCGGCCACAGCCACGCGATGGCCCCCGGCCGTCCGCCCGCCCTGGGTTCGAAGGAGGGATGGCTCTGGGGAGGGTGGTTGGTTCCGGGGGGATGAATCCCCAGATTGTTCGGGCCCGAGCATTCACCTTCCCGGTTGGAGGAGGCACCCCATGGCCAACAAGTCCGAAGTGGATCGCCTGCACAGCCTGGCCCAGCTCGATGCCGACGCCGTGGGTGCGTACGACGTGGCCATCGCCCGCATCGGGCCGGCCCTGGTGCGCGAGCGCCTCAACAGCTTCCGCGCGGACCACCTGCGCCACGTGCAGGACCTGAACACGCTCATCCGCCACTTCGGGGGCGGGCCGGTGACGCTGCGCCCGGACCTGAAGGGCTCCGCGATGAAGGGCCTGACGGCCATGACGGGGCTGATGGGGACGGAGGCCACGCTGTGGGCCATGCTCGGCAACGAGGAGCTGTTCGACCGGGCCTATGAGCTGGCGCTCCAGTTCGAGTGGACCCCGGAGGTGAAGGTCCTCATCCGGCAGCACCGCGAGGACGAGCGGCGCCACGGCACGTGGATCCGCGACGCGGTGCGCACCCGTCCCTGGGCGGAGCGCCGCGTGCCCTTCATGGACGTGGCTGAAATGGGCGCCTGAAGCCGCTACCGCGCGTCGCGGCGAACTGGCATACGCTGCCGCGCGTGAGCGACACCACTGTCTACCAACCCGACTTCCTGTTCGTGGACGGGCGTTTCCACGAAGGCCGTGCGCTGGCGGTGGGCGCGGAGGGCCGAGTGCTCGGCGCGGTGCCCGAAGGGGCGCGCGTGGAGCGGCTGGCGGGGCGGGCGCTGCTGCCGGGGCTGGTCAACGGCCACTCGCACGCGTTCCAGCGGCTCATCCGCGGGCGCACCGAATACGTGGCGTCGGCCGGCGGGCAGGACGACTTCTGGTCCTGGCGCGAGGCGATGTACCGCGCCGCGGAGGCGCTCACGCCGGAGGAACTCCACGTCGCCTCCCGGCAGGTGTTCCTGGAGATGGTGCTCGCGGGCATCACCACGGTGGGCGAGTTCCACTACCTGCACCACCAGCCGGACGGGACGCCCTACGCGGACCGCAACGCGCTGGCGCACGCGGTCATCCGCGCGGCCACGGACGTGGGGCTGCGCATCTGCCTGCTGCGGGTGGGCTACGCGCGCGCGGGCTTCAACGTGCCCGCCAACCCGCGCCAGCGCCGCTTCATCGACGCGGACGTGGACGCGTTCCTGGCCACCACGGAGGCGCTGTCGCACGCGGTGCGCGCGGACGCGCGAGTGAGCGTGGGGCTGGCGCCGCACAGCGTGCGCGCGGTGTCGAAGGACTGGCTGACGCAGGTGGCCCGCACGGCGCCCGCGAGCATGCCCATCCACATGCACGTGGCGGAGCAGCCCAAGGAGATCGAGGCGTGCCTCGCGGAGCACGGCCGCCGTCCGGTGGAGCTGGTGGCGGACGTGGGCCTCCTGGGGCCGCGCTTCACGGCGGTGCACGGCGTGCACCTGACGGACGCGGAGGTGACGCTGCTGGGCCGCGCGCAGGCCACGGTGTGCGCGTGCCCGTCCACGGAGCGCAACCTGGGCGACGGCATCGTGCCGGCGGACGCGCTGGTGAAGGCCGGGGCGCGCGTGAGCTTCGGCTCGGACAGCCAGACGGTGGTGGACCTGCTGGACGAGGCGCGGCAGTTGGAGCAGCACCTGCGGCTGGTGCGGCTGCGCCGGGCGGTGCTGGACCCGGGGACGGGGACGCTGGACGGGCTGGCGGCGCGGCTCTTCGACATGGCCACGGTGCAGGGCGCGCGGAGCCTGGGGATGGGCACGGGCACGCTCTCTCCGGGGGCGCCCGCGGACTTCTTCACGGTGGACGTGAACCACCCGTCGCTGGTGGGCGCGAGCCCCGCGTCGCTCCTGCCCGGCATCGTCTTCGGTGCGGCGGGAGGCGCGGTGCGTGACGTGGCGGTGGGGGGCCGGCTCCTGGTCCGGGACGGCCGGCATCCGCTGACGGACGAGAGCGGCCGGGCCTTCCAGCAGCTCGCCCGGCGCCTCTACCCGTAAAGGGGGACGGGGTTCGATATGGCGGGCTCGCCACGGCGTTGACGGCCCATGCGCGGGATTTCCCGCGGGAGGACGTGGATGCGTGCAGGAGTCTGGCTGTCGCTGGTGATGCTGGTGGGGCTGGCGGTGGGGGGCTGTGCCGGGCGGCAGGACCTGGAGACGCCGGACTACGAGGCCATCTACGACCTGCCGCTGGAGGAGCTGTGGCCGTCGGTCCGTGAGTACTTCACGGACGCGCACCTGCCCTACCGCGAGGACCGGGGCAGCCTCGTCCTGGAGACCGAGTGGAAGCAGGAGTTCGGCGGCTCGAAGATCGCCGGCTACTGGCACCGCTACATGGTCATCGGCAAGCGGGAGACGCCGACGAAGAGCAAGCTGTGGATCATCCGCATCACCAAGTCCGTGAACAAGACGCTGGCGCAGCCCGGCCGGCAGCTGGACTGGGGCACGAATCGGGGCCTCGGAGGGGACCCCTCGCAGCGGGATCAGTTCTCGCTCGGCAACGGTGATTACTCCATCTCCGTCGAGGACGAGGCGGACCGGCTGGCCTTCCCGGTGGGGGAGAACGCCTTCTACGTGGACTCCGGGCAGGGCACGCGGGACCTGACCATGGAGTGGCGCGTGTTCCGGGGCATCATGCCCAAGCTGGCGAAGAAGCAGCAGGTGAGCGCGGCGCAGCAGGTGGCGAAGGCCCCGGGCGCGAAGGACGCACCGGCGTTCACCGAGTGCGGCCAGTCCATCCTCGGCCTGAAGAAGCAGGCGAAGGCGGG